>JAEULC010000328.1 GCA_016792605.1 Rhodospirillales bacterium | reverse complement strand
ACGTTCCTGCGCAGCCCGGCGCTCGCCGCGCGGGCCGAGGAGCTCGGCGGCTACGACGTGCGCGAGGCCGGCAAGGTCCGCTACGCGCCGTGAGCCTCAGCGGCCGTCGGCCCGGCTGGCGAACCTGGGTGCGCGGCCCTGCTCGGCGATTTCCTTCACCAGCTTGTTGGTGACGGCCTCGGCGAAGGTTTCGAAGCCCTCGACCACCATGGTGAAGGCGCCGGGCCCGCCGATGACGTTCAGCTCGAAATACCGCTCCAGCCCGCCGGGCGGGTGGGTGTGCTCGGGATTCCAGGGCATGGGCTCGGGGCTGAGGATCACCAGGGCGTTGATGGTGATGTCCTTCGCCACGGCGTCGTCGCGCGCCAGGATCGGCGGGCGGCCGTTGGTGTTGGTGCCGTCGCCGGACACGTCGATCGTGCGCCTGATGCTATCGATCGGCGTCGCGTCGAACAGCTTGACCGACGAGTCGATCGCCGCGCCGATCGCGGTGCGGTTGGCGGCCGAGCGCGGCGCGCGCTGCAGGCGCTCGGAGAAGTACGCGGCGGATTCGATGTCGCCGATCACGGTCCAGTCGACCACCAGGCTCTGCGACTCCGGTCCCGACCATTCGAAGAAGCAGACCGCGATCCGGCCCAGCGGGCCGGAGCGGATTGCCTGCATCACCCGGGGATCGCGGAAGGCGGCGGCGTAGCCCTCGCGCTGGAGCCTGAACTCGCGCTCGTCGACGCTGCGCGACACATCCGCGGCCAGGACCAGCTTCAGGTCGACTTCCTCGGCGCGGAGCGAACCGGCAGGGATCAGCAGGCTCAGAAGTGCCAGGGCGGCCAGACGGAAGGACCAGGTCATGGGTGCTCCTTCGGCGGCGATTGGCGTAGTCTAGCCCAGGCGCGGGGCAGGGACGAGATCACGTCTCGGTCAGCCCGCCTGTCGCACGAGGTTCCGCCGGCCCCTGATGAAAATCCTGTTCCTGCACCGGTTCTTCCCGGCCCAGTACCGGCACGTGGCCGCGGCGCTCGCCGCCGATCCGGCCAACGAGGTGCGCTTCGTGGCGGCCGAGCGCGAGGCAGAGCCTGCCGATCCGCGCGTCCGGCTCTCTCTATATATGCGGTCGCGCGCGGCGCACCCGACCACCCACCACTACCTGCAATTTGCCGAGAATGCGGTGCTGCACGGCCAGGCGGCGTTCCGCCAGATGCGGGCGCTCGCCGCCGAGGGATTCCGGCCCGACGTGATCTGCGCCCATGCCGGCTTCGGCCCGGGAATGTTCGCGGCCGACGCCTTCCCCGGCGTGCCGATCATCGCCTATGCCGAGTGGTTCTACCGCGCGCGGAACAGCGACGCCGACTTCCTGCCCCTTGGCGTAGATGGGGGAAGCGCGGTTTCGGACGACGATGCCTGCCGCCTGCGCCTGCGCAATGCCGGGATCCTGGTCGAGCTGGCGGCCGCGACCCGCATCCTGAGCCCGACGCAGTTCCAGCGCGACCAGTTCCCGCCGGGCATACGCGAGCGCATCGAGGTGCTGCACGACGGCGTGGACACCGAGTATTTCGCGCCGGGCCCGGCCGGGCCGGTGCCGGGCCTGGCGATCCCCCGCGAGGCGCCGCTCGTCACCTACGCCACCCGCGGCCTCGATCCCTATCGCGGCTTTCCCGAGTTCATGCGCGCCGCGGCGATCCTGCTCCGCCAGCACCCCGGCCTGCAGGTGGCGGTCGCCGGCGAGGACAAGGTGTTCTATGGCGCCCAGGCGCCCGCCGGCGAGACCTGGCGGTCGCAGATGCTGAAGGAGCTGCCCGGCCTGGATACCGGCCGTGTCCACTTCCTGGGCGCGCTGTCGCTCGCGGACTACCGCGCGCTGCTCCGGCGGTCGACCGTGCATGTCTACCTGACCGTGCCCTTCGTCCTGTCCTGGTCGCTGATCGAGGCGATGGCGACCGGCGCCGCCATCGTCGCCTCGGACACCGCGCCGGTGCGCGAGGCGATGCGCGACGGGCAGGAAGGATTGCTGGCGCCGTTCACGTCGCCGGAGGCGATCGCGGCGCGGATCGCCAGAATCTTATCCACAGAATCCTTGCGCGCAGACCTAACCCGCGCTGCGCGCATGGCGGCCTTGGCGCGTTATTCGCGAAAATCCCTTCTGCCGCAGCATGTTTCTGTGATCGAATCGACACAGTAACGTCTCTAAACTATCACGTTCGCGGCGGGATTTGCGGCGAACTGCTAACGCATTTTTCAAAACTCGCCGCCAGTCTCGGCATCCCGAGGCGCAGGAAGCGGCCTCGGCGCGCATCGGTTCAGGCGCGCGACACCGCGCGCAAGCGATTGTCCGCCAAGGCGGACTCGGCGATCGCGGCTCCGCAGGATCACGTAGGTCGATCGACGAGGGCGCGTCCGGCACCGGCCGGTGCGGCGCATTCGTCCCGCAATTGCGCCGCGCTTCGGCGACTTGCCGGCGAATTGCGGCGCAAAATCTCTAGAAGAATTCCGCTAATTTTATCTTTGTTTCCTTGTATTTAGACTTATATTGCAGTGCATTATTTGCTTGATTACTTGGACGTTGCTTGTCTAGATTGACGAACCATTGATCTACTCAGACGCGAATTTCGAGGGGCACCATGGCGACAATTCCGGGCAGCGCGTATAGCGACTATCTGAAGGGGACGGGCGGCGACGACTGGATCGACGCGCAAGGCGGCAGGGACTTCGTCCGTGCCGGCAGCGGCGATGACCGGGTCTTCGGCGGCACGGGCAGCGACTTCGTCGACGCCGGCAGCGGCAACGACGTGGTTCGCGGCCAGGAAGGCAACGACGTCCTCCTGGGCGGCAGCGGCAACGATCGCCTCTACGGCGAGCATGGCCGCGACTTCATCGACGGCGGCTCCGGCAACGACACGATCTCGGGCGGCGACAGCCGGGACTACCTGTCGGGCGGCTCGGGCGACGACCAGATCTCGGGCGACGGCGGCAATGACGTCATCGACGGCGGCTCGGGCAACGACAAGATCTGGGGCGGCGACGGCGACGACAAGATCGACGCCGGCTCGGGCAACGACTTCGTCTCGGGCGGCGCCGGCAACGACTCGATCCTCGGCGGCGCCGGCAACGACACGATCGACGGCGGCGACGGCGACGACGTGGTGAAGGGCGGCACCGGCAACGACACCATCACCGGCTGGAACGGCGACGACACCCTCTACGGCGAGGATGGCGACGACACGATCACCGGCGACGCCGGCGACGACACAATCGACGGCGGCAAGGGCAATGACCGCCTGAACGGTGGCGACGGCGACGACAAGGTCGCCGGCGGCGCCGGCGACGACAAGATCATCGGCGGGGCGGGCGACGACCGTCTCGACGGCGGCGACGGCAACGACATCGTCTCGGCCGGCACCGGCGACGACGCGGTCAAGGGCGGCAAGGGCGATGACAAGCTCTATGGCGATGCCGGCGACGACAAGATCGACGGCGGCAAGGGCAACGATCTGATCTCCGGCGGCGCTGGCGACGACGAGCTGACCGGCGGCCACGGCGCCGACACGTTCATCTTCAACGGCGGCGGCGGCAACGACGTCGTCCTGGACTTCCACCAGGGCGAGGACATTCTTCAAATCCAGAAGAATATCAACGGGTTGTCCGTCACCTCGGCCCAGGACCTGGCGGATCTCGTCAGCGACGACGGCAACGGCAACGCGGTCCTCGACCTGGGCAACGGCGACAGCGTCACGCTGGTCGGGGTCGATGCGGAGGATGTCCACAACAATCCTAACGCATTCTTCGTAATTGGCTGAGTAGCTTAGGGGTCGCCGTGCCGAAGGGGTTTGGCACGGCGACGCCCTTTTCCGGAGGGGCAAGCCCAACGGGGGCCAGAAGGCACTAACCAGGTTGTCCCAAGCATGCACGGAGAGGCCGCCGACGCACTCGCCGCATCCTTGACGCTTCGCAAGATCGGCCAAGACATCGCCATCGCTCTGTGGGAAACGGGCGCGGGCGAGCAGACGCGTCTGCACCTGCCAACCATCGATGGCCAGCCCGCCAAGCCCCCGGTCACCCGGATGAGCCTGGCGACCCTGTGGGGCGGCCAGCGCTGCCTGGCGGCCTTCCGCTGGGCGCCCGACGCAACCGACATCGCCATCGTCGACCGGGCCACCCAGCGCCGCGCCGCGGTCGCCGCGCCGGTCGGGCGTGCCGGCTTGCGCATGCTGGACGCGGCTGCCCTGCTCGACGGCCTCGACGCCGACGGACGCATCAAGGCCACGCGCTTCCTGCTCGAGGTGTGCCGCTCGACCTTCAAGCTCGGCGACGATGCGGCCTTCGTGGCGCTGTGCCACGAGCTGGTGGCCGCCTCCGCCCAGCGGCCCGCGGGACTGCGCCCGCGCCTGGCCGTGGCGTCCGACCTGGTGCTCTGCGCCGGGCTGGTGCCCGACGGATTCGGCGCGCCGTCCAGCGCCGTGGCGATCGGCAAGCGCGCCGTACGCCAGACCCGCTATGCGCCCGCCATCGCCGGCGGCAAGACCGCCAGGGGGCATCGCCCGGTCGCGATCATGCTCGACCGCGCCGAGGCCGCCGAGGGTATGACCATCGTGGTGTTCGGCGCCCATGGCCTGGCCTATCGCCGCGTGGCGTCGGGCGGCGGCCCCGACGATCCGCCGCTGCCGCGCGTGCTGGCGGCCGGGATCGATCCCGACGGCCGGGTGCGCGACTACGTGCTGCGCTGCCTGAACAAGCAGGCGCCCGGCGATCCCGCCGCCGCGGCGGCGCTGGAGGAATTCCGCCTGACCCACGCGCCCCAACGCGCCGGTGGCGTCGGGACGGCGGCGGCCCAGCCGCGCCTGCCGGTGCGCGGCGCGCTCGAGCGGCTGATCGCGCTGCCCGCCACCGCGACGTCGCCGGGCGGGCTCTTCGCCTCGGGCTGGATCAACGACCCGCACGGCATGGTCGCGGGACTGGCGCTTTCGGGCAGCTCGACGCAGCCGCGGCCCTGGACCGGCCCCGTGCACCGCGTGCCGGCCCCCGACAACGCCAAGCGCTCGCTGGAGGAGCGGCGCGACCTGTTCGTCGCCTACCTGCCTTCCCTCGGCGACGACGAAACCCCGCGCCTGTCTCTGGCCCTGCGCTCGGGCGCCTCGGTGGCGCTCGCGAACCCGATGCCGTCGCCGTCGCCGCGCCTGGGTCGCGACGCGGTGCTGGCGGCCCTGCCGGCGATCTGCGTCACCCAGGCGATCATGCAGGACTGCATGGCCCCGGCGGCGCGCGCCCTGCAGGCGGCGCACCTGTGGACGCGGCGCCCGCCGGAAATCGTACAGTTCGGCGAGCGCCCGGCCGATCCGCGCGTCTCGATCCTGATCCCGCTCTACCGCAATCTCGAGTTCCTGCGCTTCCAGCTCGCCGCCTTCGCGGTCGACCCGGAGGTCCGCGAGTCCGAGCTCATATTCGTCCTCGATTCTCCCGAGCAGCGCCGCGAGCTGGAGCACTACCTGACCGGCCTGCATCTGCTCTATGGGCTGCCGATGACGCTGGTCGTCATGTCCGACAATTTCGGCTACGCCGCCGCGAACAACGCCGGCGCCGCCGTGGCGCGCGGCCGCGAGCTGCTGCTGCTCAACTCCGACGTGGTGCCGGACCGGCCGGGCTGGCTCGGCCTGCTCGCCGACGCAGTCGAGGTCGACGAGCAGGTCGGCGCCGTCGGCGCCAAGCTGCTGTTCGACGACGAGTCGCTGCAGCACGCCGGGCTCTATTTCGACCAGACGCCCGAGGGCGAGTGGTACAACCGCCACTATTTCAAGGGTTTCCCGCGCGACTTCCCGGCCGCCTGCGTGGCGCGCGAGGTGCCGGGCGTCACCGGCGCCTGCCTGATGGTGCGCCGCGAGCTCTACGCGCAGGTCGGCGGCCTGACCGAGGACTACCTGATCGGCGACTACGAGGACTCGGACCTGTGCCTGAAGCTGCGCCGCGACGGGTACGTGGTGCGCTACGAGCCGGCCGCCGAGCTGTACCACTTCGAGCGCCGCTCGATCGAGCGCAACTCAGGCTACACCCGCGGCGCGGCGGATCACCATAACCGCTGGCTGCACCACACGCGCTGGCAGGCGGCGATCGCCGCGCTGATGACCAGCGCCGCCGAGCCGGCTCCCGCGCTTCCCCTCGGCAGGAAGGCCAAGCGCAAGCCCGCGGCCGACCGCAAGGCGCGCGAGCGCGTCGTCGCCAGCTGGGCCAAGCGCCTGTCGAACCGCGACCCGAAGCGCCAGGAGGCGGCGGCCTTGCCGGCGCTGGTCGGCGCGATGTCGGCGGCGATGGCCGAGACCGACCAGGTGCTGCCGTGACCGCCGCGCTCGCCAACAAAGCCGGGCTGGGTCGCGCGGAACTCGACGAAGCGGCGTTGAGCGCGCTGCAGCGGACGCTCGCTACCAACCGCTTCCTGCCGGCGCCGCCGCCGGGCATGCACGACGTCGGCGACGGCGACTTTCGCGCCATCGGCGCCGAGTTCCTGGGGCACTTCGTGCGCTACGGCGAGCTGCGTCCGTCCGAGACGGTGCTGGACATCGGCTGCGGCCTCGGGCGCATGGCGATTCCGTTGACGCAGTACCTCCAGGCGCCGGAGGGCGCCTATCGCGGCGTCGACATCGTCGCCTCGGCGATCGCGTGGAACACCGACGCGATCACCTCGGTCTATCCGAACTTCACCTTCGCGCATCTCGACGTGCAGAACGATCTCTACAACCCGGGAGGCAAGGTCGCGTCGGATGCAGTCACACTGCCGGTCGCGGCGGAGAGCTGCGACCTGGTGACCATGACCTCGGTCTTCACCCACCTCGACCGCGCCGCGACCGATGCCTATCTGCGCGAGGTGCGCCGCGTGCTTCGCCCGGGCGGGCGCCTGCTGGCGACGCTGTTCCTGATCGACGACGCGACGCGCGCGGCGCTGAAGGCGGCCGACAACCGGCTGAAGTTCGACCTGGACATGGGCGGGCCGCAATACGCCGCCGATCCCGCGCATCCGCTCGCCGCCGTCGCTTTCGAGCGTGACTACTTCCTCGGCCGCGCCGCGGCCGCGGGCCTGGTGCCGCGACGGCCGATCGTGCCGGGCTTCTGGAGCGGGCGGGCCAGCGGCGTCTACCAGGACCTGGCCGTGCTGCAGCCGAAGCCGGGAGCGCGGCCGTGAAGACCCCGCGCGTCCTCTACATCTGCCACAACCACCCGTCCTTCCATCCGGGCGGCACGGAGATCTTCGCCCACGACCTGTTCGGCGCGATGAAGCGCGACCATGGCGTCGACGCGATGTTCCTGGGCTGCGCCGACCGGCTGCACCGCGACCGGCGGCCGGGCACGCTGTTCCAGACCGTGGGCCGCTCGGCCGACGAGATGGTGATGTGGGCCGGGCATTTCGACCGCTTCAACCTGTCGCAGACCGACCTGCACGCCGTGGTGCCGGAGTTCGGCGACTTCCTGCGCGTCTACAAGCCCGATGTCGTGCATTTCCACCACGTGCTGCTGGTCGGCGTCGAGGCGATCTTCCTCGTCCGCCGCGTTCTGCCGCGCGCCAGGATCGTGATGACGCTGCACGACTACTTCCCGATCTGCGCCCACGAGGGCCAAATGGTGACGGTGAAGGACAAGGCGCTGTGCGACCGCGCCACGCCCGATGCCTGCCACGCCTGCTTCCCCGAGATCGAGCTCGACAAGTTCGTGCTGCGGCGCGGCCAGATCCAGGCGATGTTCGGCCTGGTCGACCAGTTCATCGCGCCGAGCCAATTCCTGCGCCAGCGCTACATCGACTGGGGCCTGCCGGCGCAGAAGATCGTGGTGCTGCGCAACGCCAGGCCGGCGGTCGAGCCGGCGCCGCCGCGCAGCCTGGGCGCGAACGATCGTCGCGACACGTTCGGCTTCTTCGGCAATGTCAGCCCGTTCAAGGGCGTGCCGGTGGCGCTGGAGGCCGCCCAGCGGCTGGTGCGCCAGGGCGACACCAGGTTCACGCTGTCGATCCACGGCGGCATGCCGTTCCAGACCCCGGCCTTCAAGGACCAGGTCGAGAGCCTGGCTAGGAAGTCGCTTGGCACGGTCGCCCTGCGCGGCGCCTACAAGCTGCCCGAGTTGCGCCAGCTCATCGCCGCGGTCGACTGGGTGGTGGTGCCCTCGATCTGGTGGGAGAACGCGCCGCTGGTGATCCAGGAGGCCTTCCTGCACCGCCGGCCGGTGATCTGCAGCGACATCGGCGGCATGGCCGAGGCGGTGCGCGACGGGCTGGACGGGCTGCATTTCCGCGTCGGCGATCCGGTCGATCTGGCGCGCCAGATGCGCCGCGCGATGGACGAGCCGGGCCTGTGGGAGCGCCTGGCGGGCGGGATCACGCCGCCGCCCTCGCTCGCCGACTGCGCCGCCGAGCATCTCGCGCTCTACAACACCCTCTCCGTCGACCAGCGGCGGTTGTCGGCATGAGCGTATCCGCAACATCGCTGGTTCGCGGCGAGGCCGACATGGCCTGGCTGATGGACGAAGGCGCGCTGCTGCTGGTCGGCGCTTCGGATGCCGCGCTGCCCGACGCCGGCGCGATCGCGCCCTCGGGCGACGGTGCGTCGGGCGATATCCGGGCGCTGTCCTGGGCGGACGGGCAGGGCCAGGGTTTCGTCGCCCTGGTGACCATGGACAATGTCGCGACGCTGCGCCCCGACCAGGTCGAGGTGGTCAAGGACGGCGCGGTCGTCGCCGTGCTGGCGATCAAGCGCCTGCAGCTCGACCAGCAGGCGGCGCTGAAGCGCCTGGCGGCGCTCCCCGGACCGGCCCTGGGGCAGGTCTGGGACTTCCTGGCGGCGAGCCTGGAGGCGACGACGGGCAGCGCCGACCGGGCCCAGCGCATGAGCGCGGTGCTGGCAGCGCTGTTGCGCGGCGCGTCGAAGTCCGACGGGTTCATCGAGCTGGCGGGCCTCGCCGACGACGGCGGGATGCTGTTCGAGGGCTGGTCCTTCCGCCTGGGCGCCGGGCTTCACGACGTGATCGTCGACGCCGACCACCTGGTGCGGTGGCAGGGCGCGGTCGGTACCTTCGCCCGCACCGACCTGCCGCCGGCCGCCCAGGCGATCGTCTGCTACGCCCGCGGCGAGGGCCGGTTCGACGCGCAGAAGATGCAGCGCGTCCACTACCGCACGCCGGAGGGCTTCCGGCACCTGACCGTGGTCGAGAAGCGCTGGCAGCTGGCGCCGGACAAGTGCATCCCGCACCTGCGCGAGAAGCTGGGGCGCGTCAGTACCGACGCCGCGGCGATGCGCAAGCTGAAGCGGGCCTGCCGCCCGCGCTTCCAGGGCGTGGAGACCGTGTCGAGCTTCGCCCAGCCGGTGCGCGCCTCGGTCGACCTAGCGGTCACGGCGGCGGATGCGGGGCTCTTCCTGTCCGGCTGGATGCTCGACCCCAGGCGGCTGATCGTGCGCGTCGTGCTGCGCGGCACGGATGGCTCCTACACCCGCATCGACGACCAGTGGGGCCGCGTGCTGCGGCCCGACGTGGTCGAGAGCCATCGCCAGGATGCGACCCTGGCGCCGGCCCTGTCGCCCGCCGCTTCGACCCAGCGCCACGGCTTCGCGGTCTTCGTGCCGCGCCCGAACGCCGGCCGCGCCGCGGTCGCGTATTGGCTGGAGCTGGTGCTGGAAGACGAGACCTGCGCCTTCCTGCCCTTCGCCACGGTGGAAAGCAGCCAGGACGGGGTCGCCGACCGGCTCCTGTCCTGCCTCAACCCGCGCGATCCCGCGGCCCGCGCCATCGTCGAGCGCCACCTGGCGCCGATCAGCACCGCCGTGCTGCGCCACGCCGCGCACCGGGCCGAGCCGGTCGACGCCGTCGCGATCGGCGCGCCGCGCCCCGGCGACGAGACGCCGCGCCTGTCGATCGTGATCGCGGCGCCGGACGGCATCGACGAGCTCGACATCAACCTCGCCTGCCTTGCCGGCGAGCCGGCCGCGGCGATGGCCGAGCTGATCGTCGTGACCGGCGACGACCAGGGCGGCGATCCGTCGGGCCGGCTCGACCACTACGCGCGCTTCTACGGTTTCAGCGGCCGGCTGGCGACGCTGCCGGGCGCGGTCGGGCGCCACCAGGCGCTGGAGCACGGCGCCGGGCTGGCGCGCGGCGAGGCGCTGCTGTTCCTGTCGCCCGACGTGCTGCCGCGCGGCGCGGGGTGGCTGGGCGCGCTGGTACGCAACTTCCGCCTGGCCGAGCGCGCCGGGCTGGTCAGCCCGACCCTGCTCTATGAGGACGACTCGATCCGCTTCGCCGGCCTGCCGATGAGCGAGGTCGCGCCCGACATGCCGATGCCGGCATCGCCCGGCCGCTATGCCGGCTATGCGCGCCGCTGGGTCGAGGGGGCGGCGCCGTCCGAGGTCCTGGCCGGCACCAGCGAATGCTGCCTGGTGCCGCGCCGCCTGTTCGAGCGCGTCGGCGGCTTCGCGCGCGACCTGGCCAGCGGGCCGCACCAGGACGTCGAGCTGGGCATGCGCCTGCGCGCTGCCGGGCGCCACTGCGTCTGGGTGCCGTCGGTGACGCTCTATGCCGTCGACCCCGCCCAGCGCTCCACCCTGCCGCCGCATGGCGCAGAGATCGCGCGCATGGTCGACGAGTGGTCCTTCGCCCGCACCTGGGAGCGCCGCCGCCAGCGCGCCGCCGCGCCGGAGGAGGCCGCGGAATGACCGCGACGATGACAAGCGCGCCGCTGCGGGTCCTGGTCGTGGCCCACGCCCACCCGGCCTTCTCGGTCGGCGGCGGCGAGCTGGCGGCGCACAACCTGTTCCGCGGCCTGGACGCGACCGATGGCGTCGACGCGCAGTTCCTGGCACGCATCGGCCCGCCGATCGCGCCGCATGGCGACACGCCGTTCATGAGCCTGCGCCAGAACGCGCGCGAGACGCTGTACTACGCCAGCGACTACGACCATTTCCGCCTGTCGAACCGCGACATCGTCGGGCTGCAGCGGCATTTCGCACAGTACCTCGCGGCCTTGAAGCCCGACGTGGTGCATTTCCACCACTTCCTGGGCCTGGGGCTGGAATGCCTGCGCATCGCGCGCAATGTCTGCCCCCGGGCGCGGATCGTGGTGACGCTGCACGAGTTCCTGTCGATCTGCCACAACCACGGCCAGATGGTGAAGACCGGCCGCGGCGAGCTGTGCCGCCGCGCGACGCCGGCGGACTGCGCCATGTGCTATCCCGACATCGGGCCGGCGCGCTTCTTCAAGCGCGAGATGTTCGTCAAGGCGAGCTTCGACCTGGTCGACTGCTTCGTGTCGCCGAGCCAGTTCCTGCTCGAGCGCTTCGTCGACTGGGGCATCCCGCGGGCGAAGATGCGGATGCTCGAGAACGGGCTCGACGTGCCCGAGGTCGCGGCGCCGCGGCCGGTGGTCGCGCGGCCCGGCGGCGCTTCCGGACGGCGCGGGCGCTTCGCGTTCTTCGGCCAGCTCAACCCGTTCAAGGGCATCCACGTGCTGCTCGAGGCGGTCGCGCGCATGCCCGATCAGCGCTGGGGCGACGACTCGTCGTTGATCGTCTATGGCGGCAACCTGGAGCACCAGCCAAAGCCCTTCCAGGAGGACTTCGACCGCCTGCTGAAGTCTGTCGGCGGCCGCGCCCGGTTCTACGGCAGTTACCGCGCGCCCGAGCTGCCGGCGTTGATGCGCGAGGTCGACTGGGTGGTGGTGCCCTCGGTGTGGTGGGAGAACTCGCCGCTGGTGATCCAGGAGGCCTTCGCCCATGGCCGGCCGGTGATCTGCAGCGACATCGGCGGCATGGCCGAGAAGGTGCAGGACGGCGTCAACGGCCTGCATTTCCGCACCGGCAGCGCCGAGAGCCTGGTCGACAAGCTGAGCCTCGCGCTCGGCACGCCCGGGCTTTGGGAGCGGCTGCGCGCCAATGCGCCGAAGCCGCTGACGCCGCAGGGCGCGGCGCGGCAACACCTGGCGCTGTATCGCGAACCTCTTGGCCGGGCAGAGCCGGCGCGGCCGGTGGCCGTGCCGACGCCGCAAGCGAGCGTGGCATGATCGGTCGCGGCAACAAGCAGGACCGTGCGCGGCCGGTGCCGCCGGAGCCCGTCGCGCCCGTCGTCCCGGAGCCGCCGGCGATCGAGCCGGCGACGCCGGAGCCGCCGATGGTCGAGGCGGGCGCGATGGGAGGCGGCCGGAAGGGATTTTCCTGGTCGTTGCGGCGCGGGGCGCGCAAGGCGGAAAAGCCGGCCGAGCCTGCCCGGGATGCGAAGACCGATGCCGCACCGAATCCCGAGGTCGCGCCGGAACGCGCAAAGGCGGAGCGGCCGGCCAGGCCGCGCAAGGCGCGCCGTCTGGCCGCATCGCTGGACCTCGGGGCGGGCAAGGATTCGCCGGTGGTACAGGCAATGCGGGCCGGGGTTTCGGCGCTGGCCTATGCCGCGGTCCTGTCGCTGGTCGTCAACCTGCTGCAGCTCGTCGTGCCGGTCTACATGCTGCAGATCTACGACCGGGTGATCAGCAGCCACAGCGTCGACACCCTCGTCATGCTCACCATCATGGCGATCGCCGCCCTCGTCTTCATGGCCTTGATCGACTATGTCCGCGCGCGCGTCTGGTTCGTGATGGGCGGGCAGCTCGCGCGCCGGCTCGACCGGGTCGCGATCCAGGCGGCGGTCGCCGGCTGGGTCTCGGCGCAGACGCCCGAGGCGCGCCAGGCGCCGCGCGACCTGAACGAATTGCGGCTCTTCATCACCGGCGGCGGGCTCAACACGCTGTTCGACCTGCTCTGCGCGCCGCTGTTCCTGGTCGTGCTGTTCCTGCTGCACCCGATGTACGGCGCGGTCGCGGTGGCGGCGACGGTGCTGCTCGTCGGCATGGCCCTGGCGATGGAGTTCATCGGCCGGCGCCCGATGGGACAGACCAACGAGGCCACGCTGCGCGCCTTCAACGAGGTCGGATCGGCGATCCGCAACGGCGAGGCGATCGAGGCGATGGGCATGCTGTCCAGCGTCGCCCGGCGCTGGCGCCAGCACTATGGCCATGCGATCGAGCTGCACGAGATGGGCCACAGCCGCGCCAAGGCGATCGGCGCAATCGCCAAGGCGCTGCGCCTGGCGGTGCAGATCGCGATGCTGGCGACCGGCGTGATGCTGGTCATGGAGCGCATGGTGTCGCCGGGCAGCATGATCGCCGCCAGCATCATCATGGGGCGCATGCTGCTGCCGTTCGAGCAGCTCGTCGAGGGATCGCGGCAGTGGGCCAGCATGGCTGGCGTGCTCGGGCGGCTGCGCAAGCTGATCGAGGCAATGTCGGGCCAGCGCCAGCAGACGCCGCTGGCGGTTTCCAAGCCGCGCCTGTCGATCGAGCGCTGCGTCTTCGTGCCGCCGGGTCAGGAGAAGGCCGTCCTGAAGGGCGTGTCCTTCTCGGTCGAGCCGGGCGAAGTGCTCGGCGTGGTCGGCCCGTCCGCCGCCGGCAAGTCGACCCTGGCGCGGCTGCTGGTCGGCGTGTGGAAACCGTCGAGTGGCGGAATCTACCTGGATGGCCACGACGTCTACACCTGGGAGCGCGAGAGCTTCGGCCGCGCCGTCGGCTACGTGCCGCAACAGCCGATGCTGCTCAACGGCACGGTGCGCGACAACATCGCGCGGCTGAGCGAGTGCGACCCGCGCGAGGTGATCGAGGCGGCGCGCCTGGCCGAAGTGCACGAGATGATCGGGCGCCTGCCGTTCGGCTACGATACGGTGATCGGCGAGGGCGGCTACACGCTCAGCGGCGGCCAGCAGCAGCGCATCGCGCTGGCCCGCGCCTTGTTCGGGCGGCCGCAGCTGCTGGTGCTGGACGAGCCGAACTCCAACCTCGACACGGCCGGCGAGCGCGCGCTGCTCCAGGCCATCTCGGCGGTGCGCGCGGCGGGCACGACCGTGGTGCTGATCGCCCATCGCCCCTCGGTGATCGCGATCGCCGACAAGCTGCTGGTGCTCAAGGACGGCATGGTCGAGCAGTTCGGCGAACGCACCGACGTCATCAAGACCATCACCCCCGGTGGCCCCGCGGCGCCGCCGCCCGTCATCGACCAGGGCAAGCCTGGCAGCCCGCGACTGGTACGCTCATGAGCACACAGCTTTCGACCACTCTTGAGCCGACCGCGGTCGGCCCGGTGCGGGCCTATCCGCCGGCGATTGAGGAGGACGACGGCCACGATCCGTCGCTGCGCGGCCCGCTGGTCGCCGGCATCGTGACGATCGTGGCGTTCCTCGGCACGTTCCTCGCCTGGGGCTTCCTCGCCTCGCTCGACAGCGCGGCGATCGCCACCGGCAACCTAATCGTCGACAGCCGGCGCAAGACCGTGCAGCACCTGGAAGGCGGCATCCTGCGCGAGATCCTGGTGCGCGAGGGCGACACCGTGAAGACGGGCCAGGTGCTGATGCGGCTCGACACGGCGCTGGCCGGCTCGGCGGCGTCCCAGCTTCGCAACCAGCGCATCGCCGCCCAGGCCAAGCTGGCGCGCCTGCGCGCGGAGCAGGGCGACGCGAAGTCGATCAGCTTCCCGCCGGAACTGCAGAACGCGGCGAAGGACCCCGTCGTCGCCGAGCAGATCAGCACCCAGCAGGCGCTGTTCACGGCGCGGCTGCAGGCCTTCGAGAGCCAGAGCTCGGTGATCGACCGGCGCATCCAGCAGTCGCGCGAGGAGATCACGGCGATGCGCGCCCAGCAGACCTCGTCGATCGAGCGCCTGAAGTCGTTCGAGGAGGAGGCCGAGGCGATCCGCGAGCTGGTCGAGAAGGGCTACGAGCGCAAGCCGCGCCTTCTGGGCCTGCAGCGCAGCGCCGCGGAGATGCGCGGCCGGATCGGCGAACTGGAGGCGACGATGGCGCGCGCGCGCCAGACGATTGCCGGCGCCGAGTTCGAGTTGAAGCAGCTCCGCAGCCAGCGCCAGTCGGAGATCAACCGCGAGCTGCAGGACGCGCAGACGCAGGAGAAGGACATCGCCGACCGCCTGACCGCGGCCGACGACGTGCTGCAGCGCAAGGACGTGGTGGCGCCGCAGGACGGCAAGGTCGTCGACCTGAAGTTCGTCACTTCAGGCGGCGTGATCGCGCCGGGCGCGCCGATTCTCGACATCGTGCCGCAGGAGGACGACCTGATCGTCGAGGCGCGGGTGCGGCCCTCGGACATCGACGTGGTGCGCGCCGGCCTGCCGGCGGAGGTCCGCCTATCGGCCTTCCGCAGCCGCATCATGCCGCTGGTCGACGGCGAGGTAATTTACGTCTCGGCCGACAAGATGATCGACCAGCGCAATGGCGACAGCTACTTCACCGCGCGGGCGCGGCTGAAGAAGGAATCGCTGCAGGAACTCGGCAAGCTGGAGCTCTATCCCGGCATGCCGGCGGAGGTGTTCATCGTGACCGGCAAGCGCCGCGCGATCGACTACCTGCTGGCGCCGCTGGTCGACTCGATGCGGCGGTCGTTCCGGGAGGACTAGGGCGCCCTCAGCGGCGCCAGACGGCTATCATCGCCGTCAGTGGCGCCAGACGGCCATGACGATCGCCGCGATGGTGGCGACCGTCGTGAGAATGCCCAAGCCGATCACCAGCAGGGACTGGCGGTTGATCGTCGCTTCCGGCTCGCGCTGTTTGCCCGCCTTCTCCATGCCGTTGAGCACGCTGTCGAACCGGACTAGGAACACCTCTGCCTCGGCGATGCGGCGCGCCAGGTCGCCCTGGGTCGCCCGGATCTGGTCCAGCGACTGGCTGAGCTCGTTCAGGCGCGAGAGGTCGGGGATGCGGGAGAGCCGCGTCGCCGCGTCGTCGAACTTGCGCTCCGCCGACTGCATGGCGGTCAGTGCCCGGCGCTGCGAGGCCTGCAGCAGTTCCAGCAGCGATTCCACCTTGGCGGCATCCTGCGACGTCGCGGCGGCGGGCGCCGCCGCCGCGGCGGGGCCGGGCAGGATGTGGCGTGCGCCGGTCGCGGGATTGACGGCTACCACGGTCATGCTGCCCGTCGGCGCGCGGTCGTCCTCGACCGCCACCTCAAAGGCGCAGGCGCCGTCGCCGACGCCGCCCGTCAGGAGGTCCGGGCGGGCGCGGTTGGCGATCGTCTCGCCCGCCTGCCGGTCGTCGAAGCGCAGCTCGATGCGCAGCTTCGCCTGGGGGTGGGCGCGGTCGAAGGCCCAGCCATAGGCGCGGCGCTGCTCGAAGGCGTCGACGAAGCCCTGGATGTCGCTGGGGCGCGCCGCGGCGTCCAGGTCGGGACCGTCCGGCACGGGATCGATCGGCGGCGGCAGGGAAGGGGCGGCTTCGGCGGCCATCAACGAACGCCCCGGAGGACGCCCGTGTCGCCGGCGGCCCAAATTTTGTTCATGAACTGCTCCTAGAGGCCGGCGGCCTGTCCCGTCGGCGCCGGTACGTACCCCGCCATGCTACGAAGCGGAGTCTTGATGAATCGTTTATTGTCAATTTATCAGCGGGTTACGGATTGGAGCGGTTCAGGCGCCGCGCCGGGTGAGGCCGTGGCGCACGCGCTCGCGGTGCCAGACATAGACGCCGCTGAGGATGATCACGAGGGCCCCGACCCAGGTCCAGCCGTCCGGAAGGTTCTGGAAGACCACGTAGCCGAAGATCGTCGCCCAGACCATCTGGCTGTAGGCGAACGGCGCCAGGATCGACGCCGAGCCGAGCTGGAAGGCCTGGACCAGCAGGTAGTGGCCGCCCAGGCTCATGGCGCCCATGAGCAGGATCAGGCCCATCGCGGCCGGGTCGGGCATTGCCCAGAACCAGGGCATCGGCAGGCTGGCGACGACGAACCCGACCAGCGAGGCGTAGACCAGCGTGGTCAGCGGCGTGTCGCGATGGCTCATCTTGCGCGTCACGATCAGCGCCAGGGCCCAGAACGCGGCCGAGGCGATCGGGAACAGCGCCGCGGGGTCGAAGGCGGCGGTGCCGGGGCGGATGACGATCAGGACGCCGGAGAAGCCCACCAGGATCGCCAGCCAGCGCCTGATGCCGACCTTCTCGCCCAAGAGCGGGATCGACAGCGCCGTGGTGAACATCGGCGACACGAAGCCGATCGCCGAGGCCTCGGCCAGCGGCAGCCGGGCGAGGCCGCTGACGAAGCAGATGGTCGAGAAGTAGAGCAGCAGCCCGCGCAGCGCCTGCGCCCCGGGGGCGGCCGAACGGATGCAGCGCATGGGGCCGATCCAGAGGACGAGCGGCGCCAGGAGGAGAAGCTGCGCCACCTGGCGGCTCCAGGTGATCATGAGCGGGTGGTAGGTCTCCGCCAGGACCTTGGACACGCAGTCCATGCCCGAGAACACCGCCATGGCGGCGATCATCAAGGCGATGCCGCGCAGCGGCTCGTCGGGTCGGGAATAGGCGGCCGGGGCCGGGGAGGCGGTCACCCGTCGCGGGCGGTCGGCTCGCCCAGGTGGCGCACCAGGAAGGCCACGGTCCGCTCGACGCTGTCCTGGTCGGCGGCGCCGGTGAAGCTGTGGCCCTGGCCCTTGTAGATCTTGACCTCGTGCACGGCGCCGACGGTCTTGAGCAGCTTGGCAAGCTCGTGCGCCCGGCGCACCGGAACCACGGCGTCGCGCTCGCCGTGCAGCACCAGCGTCGGCGGCATGCGCTCGACGGTGGGGCCGACCGGGCGCGGCATGGCCCCGAACATGTCGACGACCGCGCCGACCCGGTGATCGCGCGCGGCGATCGCGAGTGCGTGGAAGCCGCCGAGGGACAGGCCGAACAGCCCGATCCGCTCGTGGTTGACGTAGCTGAGCGCCTGAACCGCGGTAATGGCCGTCTCGATCGCCTCGGTCTGGCCCTCGGCGTCGACCGTATGCTTGCGGGGCTGCGTCTTGCCGCGCTGGGCCGCCACCTTGGTCGGGGCCGGCTTGGCCGCCTGGACCTTGGCGACCGTCTTGGCCGGAGGCTTCGCGGGCGCCTTGGCGCTCGCTGTCGCGGCCGGGTCGTCCTGGCCGCTCAGGTACTGCAGGATGAAGGCGCTCTGGCCGCGCTCGACGAGCTGCTCGGCCAGGCGCTCGTAGATCGGGTTGCGGCCGATGCCGCGCGCGCCGTGCAGGATGATGACGGCGGGACCGGGCCTTGCTGCCTTGGCGCGGAAGCATTCGATGGTGAAGCGCAGGCCGCCGCTGTCCAGCATGCCGACCGCGCGGCCGCCGGGGGCGAGCTCGCCGCAGACCGGTCCACCGGCGAATTCGGGCTTGCGCGTCCGGCCGGAGGGGCGGGGCAGGGGCAGCATGGCGATCCGGTCGCCCGCCCCGGCGAGAGCCTCGCCGGCAACGGCGATTTCGCTATTGCCCGGACGGAAGGCCGGCTCCTCGTCGTCCTCGCTGCCGCCCGCGTGCATCGCCGCGGCGGTGAAGCCCGTGGGCGGCGCAAGCGGCACCGACGTGATCGGCGCCGCCGCCATCGCGGCGGGACTGGCCTCCGGCGTCACCAGGGCGGTCAGCACGTCGAGCGGCGATGTCGAGCAGCCGGTCGTCGTCAGCAGGACTGCCAGGAGAGCGATGCGCCCGGAAGCGGGCGTAAGAAATTTCATTCCGCGGGTTGAGGCTCGTGACGTGCCGGTCGGTCTTTCTCGTTCTCGAGACGCTCGATCTCGCTGGCGACATGGCCCGCCGGCTTGGTCCACCCCGCCAGGAGAAGATAGAAGGCGGGAATGATGAACAGAGTCAACAAGGACGCAAACCCAACCCCGCCCATGACCACGACGGCGATGGCTTCGCGGCTTTCCTTGCCGGCGCCGTGACCCATCACCAGCGGCACGGCGCCCATTACCGTGGCGATGCTGGTCATCAGAATCGGGCGCAAGCGGGTCTGCGCCGATTCGGCGACGGCATCGCGGATCGACCTTCCCATGTCGCGCAGCTGATTCGCGAACTCGACGATCAGGATGCCGTTCTTGGCGACGATTCCGATCAGCATCACGAGCCCGATATAGGTGTAGACGTTGATCGTCAGTCCCCACCAGGCAACGGCGCCGAGCGCGCCGGCGACCGCCAGCGGCACGGTCATGATGATGACGAAGGGGTGGACGAAGCTCTCGAACTGCGCCGCCAGCACCAGGTAGACGACGAGGCCGGCGAGGCCGAACACCAGCATCAGCGACGCGCTCGATTCCTTGAACTCGCGCGACTGGCCCGAGTAGCTGAGGCGTGCGTGCAGCGGCAGCGATTCGCGCGCCACCGTCTCGACCACGTCCAGCGCCTCGCCGAGGGTGATGCCGGAGGCCGGCGTCCCCGACAGGGTGAAGGCGCGCAGGCGGTCGACGCGGTTGAGGTCGCTGGGGCCGCCGCGCTCGCTGACGGTCACCAGGTTGGAGAGCGGGATCAGCGCCTTTGTCGTGGTCGACCGCAGGAAGATGTTGGACATGTCGTCCGGCTTCATGCGGTCTTCGGGATTGAGCTGCAGGATGACGTCGTATTCCTTGCCGCGGTCGATGAAGCGGGTGACCTGGCGGCTGCCCAGCATCGTCTCCAGCGTGCGTCCGAGGTCCTCGATCGAGACGCCCAGGTCCGAGGCGCGGTTGCGGCGGATATGCACGCGCAGCTCGGGCTTGGTGTCCTCGAAGTTGGTGGTGATGTTCTGGACCTTCGGGTTGGCGCGCAGGCGGTCGAGCATGATGTCGCGCCATTCCGCCAGCTCCTCGTAGGTGCTGCCGCCGACCACGACCTGGATCGGCTGCTGCACGAAGGACTGGCCGAGGCTCGGCGGGTTGACGGCGAAGGCGCGCACGCCGGGAATCTTCGCCAGCTCCGGCAGCAGCGACTTGACCAGGAATTGCTGCGACTGGTTCGGTTTGGTGCGCTGGTCCCAGGAGGCCATGCGCACGAACATGTTGCCCTGCTTCACGTCTCCCGGCCGGCCGAAGCTGGGGGCGACGAAGGAGATGACCTGCCGCGCCAGGCCCTGGTCGCGATAGGGCTGGATCAGTCCCTCGATCTGCACAACGTGGCGCTTGGTGTAGTCGAAGGTGGCGCCCTCGGGCGCCGTGACCGACACGAAGATGTTGCCGCGATCCTCGATCGGGGCGAACTCCGTCGGCAGGGTGCGGAACAGGTAGATGCCCACGCCGGCGATGGCGGCCCACAGCGCCACCATGATCAGCGGCGCCGCCAGAGCGCCGCGCAGCAGGAACGCATAGGCCTTGTTCATGCCCACGAAAACCGGCTCGGTAACGCGATGGAGGATGCCGTCGTTGTCGTGGGAGGAAAGCAGCTTCGAGCACATCATCGGGCTCAGGGACAGCGCGACGATGCCCGAGAACAGCACGGCGGCCGCGATCGCGATGCCGAACTCGCGGAACAGGCGGCCGGTATTGCCGTCCAGGAACGACAAAGGCACGAACACGGCGATCAGGACCAGCGTGGTCGAGATGACCGCGAAGCCGATCTCGCGCGCGCCGTTGACGGCGGCGAGCAGCGGCGGCTCGCCTTCCTCGATATGGCGGTGGATGTTCTCCAGCACCACGATCGCGTCGTCGACGACGAGCCCGATCGCCAGCACCGCGGCGAGCAGCGTGAGAACGTTGATCGAGTAGCCGAAGGCGGACAGCACGATGCAGGCGGCGATGATGGAAACGGGGATCGCCACCGTCGGGATCAAGGTGGCGCGCAGGCTGCGCAGGAAGACGAAGGTGACGCCGATGACCAGGAAGATGGCGATCATCAGCGCGTGCTCGACCTCGTAGATCGATGCCGAGATGAACTGCGCGCTGTCGTAGGACAGGATGACCTCGATCTCCGGCGGCAGCGAGGTCTTGAGGCGCTCGATCTCGATCTTGGCTTCCTCGGCGACTTCCAGCGTGTTGGCGGTCGACTGCTTGACGATGCCGATGCCCACCGCGCTCTTGCCGTTGGAACGGTACTCGCCGCGGGTGTCGAGCGCGCCCTTCTCCACGCGCGCCACCTCGCCCAGCCGGACCTGGTAGCCGTCGCGCGTCGCCAGGACCAGGTGCGCGAACTGCTCCGGCGTCTTCAGGCCGGTATCGGCCAGGACGGTGAACTCCCGCTGCCGCGACTCGATGCGGCCGGCGGGCAGCTCCACGTTCTGCTGCTTCAGCGCGGTCTCGATGTCCTGCGCGGTGATCTCGCGCGCCGCCATCGCCTGCTTGTCGAGCCAGATGCGCATGGCGTAGCGCCGCTCGCCGCCGATCCGCACATTGGCCACGCCGGGGACCGTCGACAGCCTGTCGACCAGGTAGCGGTCGGCGAAGTCGGTCAGCTCCAGGTCGGTCATCTTGTCGCTGAGCAGCGAGAACCAGATGATCGGCCGCGCGTCGGCCTCGACCTTGGCGATGACCGGCTGGTCGGCGGCCTCGGGAATGCGCGCCAGCACGCGCGATACCTTGTCGCGCACGTCGTTGGCGGCGCCGTCGATGTCGCGGTTCAGGCGGAACTCGACGGTGATGCTCGACGACCCCTCGCGGCTGCTGGACGTGATCGTGCGCACGCCCTCGATGCCGGCGATCTGGTCCTCGATGAGCTGGGTGATCTGGCTTTCGATGATCTGGTTGTTGGCACCCTTGTACTGGGTCGTGATCGACAGCACGGGCGGGTCGATGGCGGGATACTCGCGCACCGACAGGCTGCGGAACGAGAACAGGCCGAAGATGACCAGGATCAGGCTGACGACGGTGGCGAATACCGGCCGCTTGATCGAGACGTCGGACAGGACCATCGCGGATGTACCCTTCGTGCGTCGTTAAGGCGCCGTGGCGTCCGGCCGGGGCGGGGTGGCGCTCAGCCTTTCGGCGGCTCGGCGATGCGTACCGGGCTGCCGTTGCGCACCTTCTGGATGCCGCCGACCACCAGCGACTCGCCTTCCTTCACGCCGGAGACGATTTCGACCTCGCCGGAATTGCGCTCGCCGACCTTCACCTCGCGCTTCTGGGTGCGCCCGTCGGCGACCACGAACACGTACTGCCGGGTGCCTTCGATCAGCAGCGCTTCTTCCGGCACGAGCGTCGCGTTCTCGCGGCTCTTGAGCGCCAGCTTGTAGGCCATGAACATGCCCGGCTTCAGCGCGCCGTCGGCGTTCGGGATGTCGGCGCGGACCTCGGCGGCGCGGGTGATCTGGTCGACGCGCGAGTCGATCGAGGTGACCTTGCCCTTGAACACCCGGCCCGGATAGGCGGTGGCGGTCGCCACGACCTCCTGGCCCGTCTTCAGGTTGGCCAGGATCGTCTCGGGCAGCGAGAATTTCAGCCGGATCGTATCGGTATCGTCGAGCGTGGTGATGACCGCGCCCGGCTGCACCAGCGCGCCGACGCTGACGCGGCGCAAGCCGACGCGGCCGGCGAACGGCGCGGTGATCTTGAGGTCGGAAAGCTTGGCCTGGATCATCTTGATCCGCGCCTCGCCCGACTTCCAGGTCGACAGCAGCTCGTCGACCCGCGCCTGGGCGACGTTCTGGTTCTCCTTCAGCTTGATCGCGCGCTCGTAGGCCAGGAAGGCGCCCTGGGTGATCGCCTTCTGCGCCTCCAACTCGGCGACCGCCTCGCGGTCCTCGAACTGCACCAGCACCTGGCCGGCATTGACCTTCTCGCCCTCTGCGATGGTGATCTTCTCGACGATGCCCGCGACCTTGGCGGTGATCGTGACGGACTCGTTGGCCAGCGCCGTGCCGACCGCCTCGAACCGCTCGACCACGGTGCCCGTCCGCGCCGGCTTCACCTGGACCAGCACCGGCGGCGGCGTCGTGCCCGGCCCGGTATTGGCGACGGTCCGGCTCAGCCACTGGTCCTTGTAGTACCAGGCGCCGGTGCCGATGGCCCCGATCACGGCGATAATCGCCAGTTGAGAAATCGCTTTCATCGCGGAAGAACCGCCTCCGTTCGTGCCACCCTGCCAAGCCCTGTACCGGCGATCGAGCCGCCGGACGCCTTCTCGCGCGCTTCGGACCCAGATTCCTTCGCTGCCGGACGGGGGCGAGCGAACCAGAACAAATCTAGTCAATTGCCGCCTGTGCTGCAACGCAACAAAAACCGGCGCGCAGGCGGCGAGTCATCCTAGCACCATTGGCGGTACAAAACAGTTAAACCGGACCCGGCCTGCCGGCCGAAATCGCCCGCCTCAGCCAAGCCTCCGGGGCGCTGTCGTCCAGCGACAGCTGGCCGTCGTCGCGACGGACGATCCCGAGGCGCCGCCAGATCCCGGCCAGGTCGACCGGCGCCTGCGACCAGACATGCCTCTGCGCGAGACTACGGATGGTGGGGCCACCGATCGCCCGGTCGCAGGCGTCGATCATCCAGTCCAGGCTCACGACGCGGGTGGCATCGCCGCCCTCGCGCAGGACCTGGCGCAGGCAGTCCTCGAGCCCCTGGCGGCCCTGGGTGCGGCCGCGGATCTCCAGGTCGGCCAGCAGCATGAAGATCGCGCCGCCCCAATACATCCCGCGCCGGCTCTGCCCCAGCCCCTCGCGTTCCATCGCGTCCAGGCCCCGCGGCATGTCCTGCGCGAACTCGGCCCACAGCGAGGCCTCGCTGCGCCGCCCGGCGCGATAGCGGATGATCGGCTCGAAATAGGTCGCGAAGCCCTCGGTCATCCAGGGCGCGCGCCAGACGAAGGGCGAGCCCAGGTGGACCATCTCGTGGATCAGCACCCAGTCGGCGCGAAGCTGCTCGCGCCGCGTCCGCTCGCCCTTGACCAGCAGCAGCGACGCCCCGCCGCCGCCGATCACCCGGCCATAGGGCACGCCGTCCCGGCCCGCCTGCGGCAGCACCACGAGCAGCAGCCGGTCCACCGGAAAACCGTGCCAGAACCCGCCGACGGCGCGGGCCGTGTCATCGACCCAGGCGGCGATCTCGTCCGCCGGCAGGTCGGTGGCCTGGTCCAGCGTCACCACCCGGACATCGGCCGCGGCGGCGCCGGCCCGCCCCGGCGGGGCCAGGCGCTGCTCGCGGTAGCGACCGAAGACGCTGTAGCCGGCGAAGCGCAGGGCGGCGGCCGGCAGGTCGAAGCCGCCGTCGCGCCCGCGCAGCGCCGTGGCGAAGCCGGTGCCGGCCGGCGGGCGCGGCGCCAAGTGCAGGACCGCGCCTTCGGGCAGGGGCTGCGGCAGCAGCACCCAGGCGGACAGTTCCGCCAGCACCGACTGGCCGACGGCGTAGGCGGCGCTGTAGCTGCGCTCGGCCGCGCCCATATCGCCGAGGCGGATCGCGTAGCGCGCGACGCGCGGTCCGGCCGCGGGCAGCGCCCAGCCATCGTCCGCGCGCTCCAGGGGCCGACCGGCATCGTCGGTCGGGCCGTCGAGGTAGCGCGGCAGGGTGCGGTCGACCGCCGCCAGCCGCGCGACCGGCAGGGCGCCGCAGTCCACCCGGATGTCCAGCCGAACCTCCGGCGGCGCGCCGATCGCGACGTCGTAGCGGCAGGCCGGAGGGGAATCGGCGCGGGCCATCTGGAGCCCCAGCAACTGGATCGCCAGCAGCAGGAGGCCAAGCGCGGCCAGGGATGCCCGGCCGCGCATCGCGTCAGAAGCTCAGGCTGCCGACGACGCGCTCGAACAGCGCGCGACGCTCGTCGAAGCGCGCGGCCGGCGCATTGCAGGAGACGGTGAAGAGCTTGGCGCCGACGACCACCTGGAAGCCCAGCGTGGACTGCTTCAGGCCCTGGTGCGGGGTGGTGCCGGTGACGATGTAGTAGAGGCCCCAGCGCCGGTCGAGGGTCTGGCGGCGCCACTCGACGAGGCTCGCGTCCTTCATGGCGGCGCGCAGGTTCGTCAGCATCTGCTCGCGCGTGACCCGGTCGAGATAGGCCGCCCCCGAAACCGCCGTCACGTTGACATTGCAGTCCTCGGGCCCCTTGCCGCCGTCGGCGAGCGCCTGGAACTCCGGCCCGTCCTTGAACACGACCCGCCGCCAGTCGGACGGGAAGGACACGGAGAAGCCGTGGGTCTGGTCGCGGTACGTGGTCATGTCGGACTGGGCCGAGCCGGCCGCCGGCAGCAGGGCGGCGAGGCCGGCCATGAGGGCCAAGGCGCGGCGGGCGAAGGTCATCGGACGGGGCTCCCTTGGGGGCTGGGCGGAGGGCGCCACTCTAGCACGGCCGGGCCAGGGCAAGCCGCCCTCACCGGATAGTGACGCCTCTGGCTAAAGCGTTGTTTAAACTAGAAAACTGGCTTTTCCGACCGGCTGTAAGAACTTGTTAGGAGTTATCCAGTATTCGAGGAATGCCAGCCCAGGCGAGGTGCGTCCGGGCGGCTACCGGGCAAGGGGCCTTTCCGCCGTGGCGATGTTCACGATCAACTCGAGCAATGCGGCCAGCGAGCTGTTCAAGCTCAGCTCCGAACTGTACGTGAACCAGATCTCGGAATCGCTGCGCGTCGCCCAGAACGCCCTGGCGGAGCGCGCCAACAAGGAATTGTCGAAGCCCGCGGTCGATTTCGCCGACTCGCGACTGACCCGTCCGCAGTCCGAGCGCGACAAGCTGCAGCGCGCCAAGGACAGCTTCGTCGAGGAAGCGACGCTGCTGTCTACCGTCGCGGCGAACCTCAACAAGTCGACTGCGGTACTGACCGAGGTGAAGACCAAGCTCGCGGCGCTGAATGCTGCCAGCACGGCCGCGGAGCGTGCCGCCGCCGCCAAGGCGCTGGACGACGCGCTCCTCTACGTCAACAAATATGCCAACACCGCCGGCGACTACGGCAAGAACCCGATCGGCAAGCCGCAGAACGCATCGTTCCGGACGTCGGACCTGGTCGTGACGTCCGGCGGCACCGGCGCCACGACCTTCCTTCAGGGCAAGTTCCTCGGCGCAGAGTTCACGCTGACCGACGGCGACGGCAAGACCTGGCGCCTCGACCGCGCCGCGCAGACGCTCACCCAGTACGACAGCTATCCGGACCAGCCGACCGGCACCAGCTACGCGATGGCGGACGTCAGCCTCGCGTCGTTCGACGAAGGCACGGGCGCGGTGACGCTGAACACGCCGGGCGGCGCGGTCGGCGGCACGATCCAGAAGTTCGGCGTGCAGATGCTCGACAGCTTCTTCTACAACGGCCTGTCTAGCGACCAGGACGTGGCGAACGCGATGGCCGCGCTCGACAGTGCGCTGGCGCGTTTTTCGATCGACAAGCTGCCGTTCACCGGCGCCGCGGTCGCGCTCGAGGGCCGTCTCGGCCAGTTCAACGCGAAGATCAAGGAACTCGACAAGCAGATCAGCGAGATCACCTCCGAGATGATCTCGGAGAAGGCCGCCGCCGACAAGGCGCTGAAGGCGAAGATCCAGATCCAGCAGAACATGCTGGCGCTGACCGTCGGCTCGTCGGGCGCGATGGTCGACTTGTTCTTCCGCGGCACCATCAAGACCGGCAGCATCCTCGACAACGTCAAGAAATAGCCTCTCGGCGCCGCCAAGCGGACCTGCTTGCGCGCGACCCGTCGCTGGTCATAATGACCGCGCGGGACGCGCAACACTACGCAGCAGGTCACGATGGCAAGCCTTCGATTCCTACCCGTTCTCGGCCTCGCGTTCGGCAGCGCGTTCGCGGCCCCGGCCTTCGCGCAATATGCTCCGGTGCAGCCCGCCGAAGCGGAGGTCGCCGCCGCGCGCAACTGCCTGTGCCTTGAGCAGGCGGTGGAAAGCCGCAAGTTCGAGCTCGACGTCCGCAACGGCATCTTCGAGAAGGCGCGCGCCGACATGCTGGCCGTGGAGGCGGAGGTGGCGCAGCGCCGGCCGGCGGTGAACGTCGACGACTCGAACCAGGTCGATGCCTTCCGCAGCCTGCTCGCCCGCGCCGACGCGGCCCGGGCGCACTACGAGTTCACCGCCGTGCCGGACCAGCAGCGGGCGGTCGGCGAGTACAACGCGGTTGTCGAGCAGTTGAACGCATCGTGCAAGGGCCGGTCGTTCTCGACCTATGCCTGGACGGCGGCGCGGCAGAACCTGACCTGCCCCCGTAACTGACCGTCCGAACTGACCGTCCGAACTGACAGCCTGAAAAAGCTTCGGCCCTGCTCCCGGTCGGGAAGCAGGGCCGATATCGCGCTTCAGCTTGGCGCTGCGGTCTACTGCGCCAGGGCCGCGACCCGCTCGCGCTTGGTCTCGGCGCGCAGGAACTCGACCAGCTGTTCCAGCTCGCCGCGCGCGCGGCGCGACAACTGTCCGCCGAAATGCGCGGTCAGCGAGTTGCCGGCGACCATCACGTCGGTGACGCGCCAGCCCTCGGACTGCTTCTTGACGACCCAATCCGCGTCAATCTGGTCCTTCACGCCGGCCAGCAGCATGCCGACCCGCACTTCCTGGTCGCTCTTGGCGGTGCTGGCGCCGACCTTGGCCTGCTCGGGGCGGATGCGCTCGATCTCGCCGATGATCTGGCGCGCGACGTAGTTGATGACGCCGTCCATCACCTCGGCCTGCATGCCGGTAGGCACCTTCACGCCGGTATGGGCGAGCACGCCCGCGCCGATCGCGTTGAAGTCCATCGCCGGAGTCGCAGCCACGGCCAGCGACTTGCGGCGTGCATCCTTGTCTTCGATCTTTGCCGCAGCGACGGTTTGCTCGCCCAGTTCCTGGACAATGCGCTTGGCGGCGTCGGTGGGCTCCTCGGCGAAGCCTAAAGTGCTGCTAAAACCCAAGATAAACGCGGTGAGGATCATGGTCCTGCGCATTTTTTCTCCTCCGTTCTCTCTCAGAAGTGGCCGCCGCAGGGATCTGCCGTCGTGGCATCACTCGGCTGCGAAGCGGCATTTCGTCGGATCTTGTTCTTGCCGTTCGCCTGGCAACTAAACGGGCGAGAGCCCGTTCTATTCGTCTGCCGTCAGGCCGGCTGATCCGCGAATTCCCAAACAACTGGTCCCCAGCCGGAAGACTGGTTCCGGCCAAACAGGCCCAACCCTTGTCTAGCCTCCTTTCGGGGCAAGCCCCAGCAGTGATGCTGCAATGCAGCAATTCCTTAACTGCATGGAGCTTGCCCTAATCCTGCCTGAAAGGCGAGTGTCAAAACTTTGTTAACTCTTTTTTCTACTGAAGTCGTTCGGAATCAGGGACATCGACGAGTACTACGTCAGTGCTTCCATCGGCCGTTATAGTTAACACCTGTTCTTCCGCGATGCCGGCGCCGGCCCTTGCGGGTACTTTGGTGCCATTGATTTCGACCGCCGCGTCCGTCGAGACCACATAGAGCCGACGCCTGGCGCCGGCACGGTAGGTGACGGTCTCGCCGGCGGCGAGCCGGCCGCCCAGCACCGCGGCGTCCTGGTGGATGCGCATCGCCTGCTCGTCGCCCTGGCGGCCCGACGCCAGCAGGCGCAGGGAACCGTCCCCTGCCTTCTGCGGGAAGGTCCGGGTCTCCCAGCGCGGCTGGACGCCACGCCGGTTCGGCGTGATCCAGATCTGGAACAGGCGCACCGGCTCCGCGCCCAGGTTCTCCTCGGCGTGGACGATGCCGGTGCCGGCCGACATCACCTGCACGTTGCCCGCGCTGGTCTCGCCGACGTTGCCCAGGTTGTCGCGATGGGTGATCGACCCCTGGCGCACATAGGTGATGATCTCCATGTCGCGATGCGGGTGCAGGTCGAAGCCGGTGCCGGGCGCGATCTCGTCGTCGTTCCACACGCGCAACGCGCCCCAGCCCAGCTTCTCCGGGTCGAAATAGGACCCGAAGCTGAAATGGTGCCGGGCGTTGAGCCATTCGTTGCGGAAGCGGCCGAGCCGGTCGAAGGGCGTGACGGTAATCATGGGATCCTCCTCTGGATCGCGTGCTTCCGGCCTTTAGCCGTGGAGCTTTTTGGTGATCTCGGCGACGTGCTTGCCCTGGAACCTGGCGATGTCGAGCTCATTGGCCGAGGGCTGGCGCGAGCCGTCGCCGGCCGCGAGCGTGGAGGCGCCGTAGGGCGTGCCGCCGCTCACCTCGGACAGGGTGGTCAGGCCGGCATGCGAGTAGGGCACGCCGACGATCACCATGCCGTGGTGCAGCAGCGTGGTGTGGAACGAGGTGATCGTCGTCTCCTGCCCGCCGTGCTGGGTGGCGGTCGAGACGAACACGCTGCCGACCTTGCCGATCAGCGCGCCCTTGGCCCACAGCCCGCCGGTCTGGTCGAGGAAGTTGCGCATCTGCGCCGCCATGTTCCCGAACCGCGTCGGCGTGCCGAAGATGATCGCGTCGTACTGGTCGAGCTCGTGCGGGTCGGCGACCGGCGCCTTCTGGTCGAGCTTGAAGTGGTTCCGCTTGGCCGACTCCTCCGGCACGAGCTCGGGAACGCGCTTCAGCGTCACGACGGTGCCGGGAACGCCCTTCGCCCCCTCGGCGACGGCTTCCGCCATCGTCTCGATATGGCCGTAGGTACTGTAGTAGAGGACCAGGATCTTCGCCATGATGTGTCTCCATACCTGATGGTTGATGTTCGTGAAGAGAAGGTAGGGGATCGCCAGCGGGTTGATAATCGGCCAAGTCGTAATATGATTGTTTCCAATAGGAGACAATCATGTTCGACCATCTCGCCGGACTCAGCGTCTTCGCCCAGGTCGTGGAGGCCAACGGTTTCACCGCCGCGGCCGGGCGGCTGGGAGTGTCCAAGGCGGCCGTCAGCAAGCAGGTCGCCCGGCTGGAAGACCGGCTGGGCGTGCGGCTGCTCAACCGCTCCACGCGCCGCCTGGGGCTGACGGAGGCGGGGCGGGACTTCTACGAGCGGGCGCGGCGGATCCTCGACGAGGTCGAGGAGGCGGAGCAGGCCGCCTCGAGCCGCCAGGTCAGCCCGCGCGGCCTGCTCCGGGTCAACGCGCCGGTGACCTACGGCATCAGCCACCTGGCGCCGGTCCTGCCCGCCTTCATGCAGCTCTACCCCGAGATCCAGGTTGAGCTGGTGATGAACGACCGCTTCGTCGACCTGATCGACGAGGGGTTCGACCTGGCGGTCCGCGTGGCGGCCCTGCCGGATTCCAGCCTGGTCGCGCGGCGGCTGTGGACCGCGCGGCACCTGGTCTGCGCCGCGCCCTCCTACCTTGCCCGGCGCGGGACGCCCAAGGCGCCGGCCGATCTCGCGGGTCACGACTGCCTGCTTTACAGCTACCTCGCCTCGGGCGACGAGTGGCGCTTCACGGCCCTGGACGGCAAGCCCTCGAACGTCCGGGTGGCGGGGTCGCTGCGGTCGAACAACGGCGACGCGCTGCGCCTCGCCGCCATCGCCGGCCTCGGGATCATCTACAGCCCCGCCTTCTTCGTCGGCGACGACATCGCCGCCGGGCGGCTGGTGCCGCTGCTCGAGGGCTGGCGCACGCTGGAAACCGCCGTGCACGCGGTCTACCCGCCCGGGCGGCCGCTCGGCGCCAAGGTGCGCGTCTTCATCGACTACCTGGCCGAGACGCTGGGGCGCACGCGGCCGCACCTGTCGGCGGCGTCCCCGGCGCCGCCGGCTTAGTTGACAGCAGCGCGAGGGTTATCGAATCTGCAACACCCGCCTGGGCATGGTGCCGGGCCGGGCCATGGGGGGCCTCCGATGCCGTTGAGCCTGAAGCATCCGACCACGCAGGACTTGCAGCAGAAGCTGCCGCGCGAGTTCCTGGGGCAGTGGCAGGAGGTGATCGAGACGGCCGACCATCGGATCGTCAAGGAGATCGACATCCGCGAGGATGGCGACGCCCAGGTGATCTCCGGCATGATCGAGCTGCGCGGCAAGGGCGGCGCATCCGGCACCGTATTCTGCTACTTCCCCAGCTTCGTGCTGCGCGAGGAGCGGCCGCGCCGCCTGAAGGCCTGGTTCGAGGTCTCGACCACCACCGAGGGCCGCGTTGCGGCCGACGGCAAGACCGCGACCTTCCGCGGGCCCACCATCCCGCGCACGATCCTGCGCTTCAAGATCGACGGCACGCGCCTGAAGATCGGCGCCGTCGAGGGCGAGTTCATGAGCGAGGGCCTCGACTTCCACGTGAAGCAGAGCCACGACCTCGTCGGCGGGTATCACCGGGTCTGAGGCAGCGGCTCTCTACTTCCCCTCGCGCCACCAGGCGAGCGCCATGCCGGCCAGCGCCAGGGTCAGCACCAGGACCACGGGCAGAAGCGGGATCTGCTGCACGCCGGTCACGCGGTACTCGCCGTTGCGGGTGAGCCCGATCCAGTCGCGGCCGGCCGTGGCGCGGCCGGGCAGGACGCGGCGCAGTTCCGGCACGCTGATCTGGCCGTCGCCACCGGCGAGCCAGCGATAGGTGCCCTTGCTGGCCTCGATCGCCGGGGTGAGCGGCAAGGCCGTCGCGCGCAGGTCGGCGTACTCCGCCGGGTTCAGCGCGCCGGCGGCGGCGATGGCGGTGCGTTGGCCGTCGCTCACGCGGTAGAGCCCGGGCTCGGTGACGGCGAGCGCGGCGCCGGCGCGGCCGCCGGCATCCTCGACCAGTTCCAGGTTCTTCTCCTCGCCCGAGGGCGTGGTGACGGTGACGCTCTTGTCGTCGCGCTCCAGCACGCGGCGCGTGACTGTCAGCCGGCCGCCCTGGACCGAGGCCTTCAGCACGTTCTCCTCGAGCTCCGGCTCCTTCATCAGCCAGTGCGCCATGCGGCGCAGGAGCTCGGCCTGCGGGCCGCCGCCCTCATAGCCGCGCGCCCACAGCCACATGTGGTCGCTCAGGATCTGCGCCACGCGGCCCTTGCCGACGCGGTCGAGCAGCAGCAGCGGCACGTCGTTCACGCCGCCCATCAGCGCCTTCCCGCGCACCGCCTCGACCTCGACATGGCGGAACCAGCGGCCCCAGGTGGGCTCCTTCGCCTCGGCGCCCGGCAGGTCGGCGGTGACCGGGTGGCGCTTGCCGATATCCGTGATCTTCGGCCGGAAGCCCTGCTCGAAGAGCTGTCCGGTGGGCTCGCCCGGCAGGATGCCGCCGAGCGGCGAGCGGTAGAGGCCGAGCGGCGTGCCGTAGTTCGGGCCTACGGCCTCGAGCAGCGCGCCGCCCTTCTCGACATACATCGCGATGTTCTGCAGGTAGGCGTTGGGCAGCACGCCGCGGCGGCGGTAGCGGTCGAAGATGATCAGGTCGAACTCGTCGAGCTTGATCTCGAACAACTCGCGGATCGGGAAGGCGATCAGCGACAGCTCGCGGATCGGCGTGCCGTCCTGCTTCTCCGGCGGGCGCAGGATGGTGAAGTGCACCAGGTCGACCGACGGGTCGGACTTGAGCAGCGTGCGCCAGGTGCGCTCGCCGGCATGCGGCTCGCCCGAGACCAGCAGCACGCGCAGCCGGTCGCGCACGCCGTTGATCGTGACCACCGCGCGGTTGTTGACCAGCGACAGCTCGCGCTGGCCGGGTTCGACCTCGAGCTCGTAGACCGCCAGGCCGCCATGGTCGATGCGCAGCGAGACCGGATGGTCGACGCCGACCGGCACCTGCTCCGACTTCACCTCGCCGCCATTCTCGCGGATGGTCAGGCGGGCGCGGCTGCCGCGCGGCGCGGTCTCGTCCTCGACGCGGACGGTCATGGTCTGCGGCTTGCCAACCATGCCGAAGCTCGGCGCCTGGATCACGCGCAGGCGGCGGTCGGCCTCGTCGGGCCGGCCGGTCAGGAGCGCGTGCAGCGGCGCGGGCAGGGCCTCGGTCGAAAGGTTCCCCTGGTCGTCGCGCTTCGGCGCGTCGTGCACCTGGCCGTCGGTCAGCATGACGATGCCCGAGAGCTGCTTGCGCGGCGTCTCTGCCAGCGCCCGGTCGAGCGCCTGGAACAGGCGCGTGCCTTCCTCGCCGCCGGCGAGCGAGGCGTCGGCCGCGCCGGCGCGCACCTCGCGCAGCTCCAGGTCGCGCTCGTCCTTCAGGCGCTCCTTGAGGCGCTTGACCGCTTCCTCGCGCTGCTGGGCACGGTCGCCGACGCGGTTGCTCGCCGACTCGTCGACGACCAGCAGCGCGATGTCGGGCAGGTTCTCGCGCTGCTCATTGATCAGCGAGGGGTTGGCCAGCGCCAGCAGCAGCAGGGCGCCGAGCGCGAACCGCCACACGGCCCCGCCGGCGCGGCGCCAGAAGGCGATCGCGAGCACCAGCGCCAGCGGCACGCCAAGCGCGACGATCGCGGCCCAGGGCAGGAGCGGCGCGAAGGCGACCGACATGCCGCTCATCATTGGCCCCACCTCATTGGCCAAGCCTCTCGAGAATCGCGGGCACGTGCACCTGGTCGGCCTTGTAGTTGCCGGTCAGCGCGTACATCACCAGGTTGACGCCGAAGCGATAGGCCATCTCGCGCTGGTTCTCGCCGCCGGGGATGACCGGGAACATCGCCCTGCCGCCGTCATCCACCGCCCAGGCCGAGGCCCAGTCGCTGCCCCCGATTACCAGCGACGAGACGCCGTCATTGACCCGGCTCTCGGCCTGCTCGACCCAGAGCTGGCCGCCGGCATAGCGGCCGGGGAACTCCTGCAGCAGGTAGAACGCCTTTGTCAGCACGTGCTCGGGCGGCACCGGCATCAGCGGCGGGATGGCGATGCCGCGGCCGATCTGGCGCAGGCGCTGGGCATTGGCGGTCATGCCGTCCAGCGTCGCCGGGGCGTCGGATTGGTCGCGCGTGTCGATCAGGATCGTGCCGCCATTGCGCAGGTACTCGTTGACCTTGCGCGCGGCCTTGGTGGAAAGCGGGCGCTGGCCCGTGTCGATCGGCCAGTACATCAGGAACAGGAAGGAAAGTTCGTCGTCCTCGAGGTTGACGCCGATCGGCTCGGCAGCCTCGACCGCGGTGCGGCGATTGAGGATGCGGGTGAGGCCCGAGAGCCCGGCGCGGCTGGTCTCGTCGAGCGATGCATTGCCGGTGATGACATAGGCCAGCCGCGTCTCCAGCGACGCTTCCATCGCGAAGGCGTCGGGGCCGGCGCCGAGGCCGCGATTGGCGGGCCTGGTCTGCGCCTCGGCCACGCCTGCGAAGGCGAGCACGGCCAGCAACACTGACGCGGCGCGCGCGGCGGCGCCGAAGCGGGGCATCGGCATCAGCCCGCGCAGGACAAGGCCCAGCGCCGTGTCGAAGATGAACAGGACCAGCGCGGCGGCCAGCAGCCACGGCTTCAGGTCGGTCTCGCGACCCTCGACATAGGTCGTGCGCTCGACGCCGGCGGGCATGGCGCCGAGCGGCTTGGGCTCGCCCAGCGAGGAGGAGAGATTCAGCGCCCGGCGCGCGAGGTCCTGGCCGTAGAAGCCCGGCGGGTGGCGCGGCCCGGCCTTGACCTCGGCGAAGCCGCGCGCGGGGATCGCGGCGGCGCTGGGCGGCGGGGCCTGCAGGCGGCCGAAGCCGTCCATGGTCAGGAGCGGCGGCAGCACGCCTTCGGCCTCGGCGCCCGAGGCGACGCCGTGGCTGATGCGCACCACGCGGCGCAGCATCTCAACGAACAGGCCGGAGAGCGAGATGTTCGACCAGGTGGTGTTGGCCGAGGTGTGCACCAAGACGAGATAACCACCGCCACGCTTCGTGGCGGTGACCAGCGGCGTTCCGTCGGCGAGCCGCGCCCAGGTCTTCTCGGCAAGGTCGAGCGCCGGCTCGGCCAGCACCTGGCGCGACACGGTGACGTCGGCGGGAATATCGAGGCCGGCGAACGGGCTCGACGCCTCGAACGGCGCCAGCCTGGCCGGCTGGCTCCACATCAAGGCGCCGCCCAGCATGCGGCCGCCACGGCGCAGCGGCACCGGCACCAGGTCGTCGGCATTCTCGGTCAAGGAGGGGCCGGCAAAGCGCATCAGCGTGCCGCCGGCATCGACCCAGCGCCTGATCTGCTCGCGCTC
>JAEULC010000276.1 GCA_016792605.1 Rhodospirillales bacterium | reverse complement strand
CCGGCGTTGTTGGCCGATTCCGGCCCGGCCACGCCCTCGATCGCGCCGCGGCCGAAGCGCGACGGATCGCGGGCGAGCTTCTTCTCAAGCGCGTAGGACGCAAAGGCCGACAGCGTCGCGCCGCCGCCCGGCAGGATGCCCAGGATCGAGCCGGCGATCGAGCCGCGCAGCACGGCCGGGAAGGACTGCTTGAACTCCTTCCAGGTGATCCAAAGCGACTTGATCTGGCTCGCGACCACGCGCGCATGGGAGGTCCGCTCCAGGTTGATCGCAATCTCCGCGAAGGCGAACAACCCCATGGTCATCGCCACGAAGCCGATGCCGTCGATCAGCTCCGGGCTACCGAACGAAAACCGCGCCGTGCCGGAATTCACGTCGGTGCCGATCATGCCCAGCAGCAGGCCGAGGATCGTCATCAGCACGGCCTTGAGCGCCGACCCGTGCGCCAGCACGACCGCGGAGATGAGACCCAGCACCATCAGCGAGAAATACTCGGCGGCATCGAACTTGAGCGCCAGGTCGGCGAGCGGCGGGGCGAAGGCGGCGATCACCAGCGTCGCCAGCGTGCCGGCAAAGAACGAGCCCAGCGCGGCGATGCAGAGCGCCGAGCCCGCCCGTCCCTGCTTCGCCATTTGGTGGCCGTCGATGACGGTGACGACCGAGGACATCTCGCCCGGCAGGTTGACCAGGATCGCCGTGGTCGACCCGCCGTAGGACGCCCCGTAGTAGATGCCCGCGAGCATGATGAGCGCCGTGGTCGGATCGAGCCCGTAGGTGATCGGCAGCAGCATGGCGATGGTCGCGACCGGGCCGATCCCCGGCAGCACGCCGATCAGCGTCCCCACGACGCAGCCGACGAAGGCGTAGATCAGGTTGACGGGAGTGACCGCGACGCTAAATCCGAGGGCAAGGTTGGCGAGCAGCTCCATGGGTCAGCCGCCGAAATCGGGCCAGACCGGCAGCGGCACGCCGAGGCCGCGCACGAACAGCGCCGCCGCCGCTGCGCCCAGGACGAGGCCCGCGATGAGCGCCTCCTTCCAGCGGAACTCCCGGCTGGCGATCGACGATACCAGAACGAGCACCAGGCCCGAGGCAACCAGCCCCGCCAAGGGCGTCAGCACGATGAACAGGCTGACGCTGAGCAGCAGGATCGCCAGCGGACGCCAGTGCAGGTCCAATGGCGCCGCGACGCGCGAGCGCAGCCCGAGCACGAGTTGCAACGCGCCCAGGCCGAGCAGCAGGAACCCGAGGAGCCGGGGGAAGTAGCCCGGTCCCATGCGGGCGGCCGTGCCGATGGCGTAGGACTGCGCCATGACCAGCGCCACCGCGCCGAACGCCATGAACAGCAGCCCGGCCAGGACATCGCGCGCATTGCGGATCACGTCTGGGCACCTCCCTCCCGGCTGGCGGCGATCTTGCGCCGCTTGTCTAGCAGCGCAGCACCGCGGCGGCCACCGCGTCGCCCATCTCCTTCGTGCCGACCTTGCGCGTTCCCGGCTGGTGGATGTCCGCGGTGCGCACGCCGTCCGCCAGCACCAGGCCGACCGCGCGATGCACCCGGTCCGCCAGGTCCGGCCGGTCGAACGAGTAGCGCAGCATCATGGCCATCGACAGGATCGCGGCCAGCGGGTTGGCGATGTCCTTGCCGGCGATGTCCGGCGCCGTGCCGTGAACCGGCTCGTAGAGCCCCTTGTTCTCCTGCGTCAGCGAGGCGGAGGGCAGCATGCCGATCGACCCCGTCAGCATCGCCGCCGCGTCCGACAGGATGTCGCCGAACATGTTGCCGGTCACCATCACATCGAACTGCTTGGGCGCGCGCATCAGCATCATCGCCGCGGCGTCGACGAACAGATGCGTCAGCTCGACGTCCGGATACTCCTTGCCGACGCGGATCACGACCTCGCGCCAGAGCTGCGAGGTATCGAGTACGTTGGCCTTGTCGACGGAGCAGACCTTGCGGCGGCGCGTGCGTGCCGTGCGGAAGGCGACATGGGCGATGCGCTCGACCTCGCCCTCCGAGTAGACCATGGTGTTGAAGGCCTGCCGCTCGCCGCTCGGCGTCGTGCGGAAGCCGCGCGGCTCGCCGAAATAGATGTCGCCGGTCAGCTCGCGGAAGATCAGCAGGTCGAGCCCCTCGACGATCTCGGGCTTCAGCGTCGACGCGCCGATGAGCTCCGGGAACATCTGGACCGGCCGGTAGTTGGCGAAGAGGCCGAGATCCTTGCGCAGGCGCAGCAGGCTGGCGCCCGGCCGCATCGCGTACTCGATCTCCTCGTCGCCGGGGATGCCGGCGGCGCCGAACAGGATCGCCTCGGCCTTGCGCGCGACCTGGAGCGTCGCGTCCGGCAGCGGGTCGCCCGCCGTGTCGACGCCCGCCTGGCCGATCGGTGCCTCGGTCAACTCGATGGCCGTGCGGTTGCCGACAACGACCTGCAGCACCTTCACCGCCTCGCGCGTGACTTCCGGCCCAACCCCGTCTCCGGGCAATACTGCGATCTTCATTCGGCTCTCCGATTCCTCTGCGGTCCTGGCGCTCAGCGGTTCTCGGCTTCGTGCCGGCGCTCGAACGCGACGATGTGCTGCATCTGGCTCAGCGTGTAGTCGAGCTCGTCGATCCCGTTGACCAGGCAATGCTTGGCAAAGGGGTCGATGGCGAAGCGGTGCGTCGTTCCGTCCGGCGCCGTGACGGTCTGGGCGGCAAGGTCGACCTTCACCTGCGCGCCCTGCTCCGCCGCGATCTGGTCCAAGAGCTTGTCGACGACTTCGACCGGCAGCACGATCGGCAGCAGCCCGTTCTTGAGGGCATTGGAGAAGAAGATGTCGCCGAAGCTCGGCGCGATGACCGCACGGAAGCCGTAGTCGTAGAGCGCCCAGACCGCGTGCTCGCGCGAGGAGCCGCAGCCGAAATTGCTGCGCCCGACCATGATCTTGCCTTGGCGGTAGGGCGGCCGGTTGAGCACGAAGCCGGGTACCTCCGATCCGTCCTTGCGCAGGCGCAGGTCGCGGAACAGGTACTGGCCGAAATCGTCGGATCGCGGCTTCTGCAGGTAGCGCGCGGGCAGGATCTGGTCGGTGTCCAGGTTCGCCTGCAGGATCGGGACGGCGATGCTGTCCAGGGGCTCGAACGGCTTCATGCGGCGTTGTCCAGGAGCTTGCGGACATCGGTCAGCCGGCCGGTCACCGCCGCCGCCGCCGCCATCGCCGGGCTCAGGAGATGGGTGCGCGAGCCGGGCCCCTGGCGGCCGACGAAGTTGCGGTTGGTGGTCGAGGCGCAGCGCTTGCCCGGCGCCACCATGTCGCCATTGGTGCCCAGGCACATGGAGCAGCCGGCATAGCGCCACTGCAGCCCGGCATCTTTGAAGATTCGGTCGAGGCCCTCCGACTCCGCCTGCTCCTTGACCAGGCCGGAGCCCGGCACCACCCAGGCCTCGACGCCCGCCGCCACCCTGCGCCCTTTCACGACGCCGGCGGCGATGCGTAGGTCCTCGATGCGGCCGTTGGTGCAGGAGCCGATGAACACGTGGTCGATGCGCAGGTCCGTCATCGACGTGCCTGGCGTCAGGCCCATGTAGGCGAGCGCGCGCGTCAGCGCCTCGCGGCGGCCGGCCTCCGACACGCCGGCGGGATCGGGCACCCGGCCGGTGATCGGCACGACGTCCTCCGGACTGGTTCCCCAGGTCACCATCGGCTGGATGTCGCCCGCCACCAGCGCGACCTCGCGGTCGTAGGCGGCATCTGCATCGGAAGGTAGATTTCGCCACATCGTGACCGCGTCGTCCCAGGCCTGGCCCGCCGGCGCGAAGGGGCGCCCGGCGAGATACTGGAAGGTCGTGTCGTCGGGCGCGATCATCCCGGCCCGCGCGCCGGCTTCGATCGACATGTTGCAGACCGTCAGCCGGCCTTCCATCGACAGGCCGGCGATCGTCGAGCCCGTGTACTCGACCACGTGGCCCGTCGCCCCGGCGGTACCGATCCTGCCGATGATGCTCAGCACCACGTCCTTGGCCGACACGCCGGCGCCGAGCGCCCCATCCACGGCGATCCGCATCGTCCGGGGCTTGCGCTGCCACAGCGCCTGGGTCGCGAGCACGTGGCTCACCTCGGTCGCGCCGATGCCGAAGGCAAGCGCACCCAGGGCGCCATGCGTCGAGGTGTGACTGTCGCCGCAGACGATCGTGGTGCCGGGCCAGCTCAGGCCCTGCTCGGGCCCGACGACGTGAACGATGCCCTGGCGCCGGTCGTCGAGCCCGAAGAACGGGATACCGGCGCGCGCCGAGTCCTGCCGCAGCGCCTCGGCCATGCGGCGCTTCTCGGGGTCGGCGACGGTGTTGAGGTCTCGGCTGTCGGTAGGGACATAGTGGTCGGGCGTGGCGAAGGTCCGCTGCGGCGCACGCGGCGCGATGCCCCGCCGGCGCAGCATCTCGAAGGCCGGCGCCGCGCCGTCCTGGACCAGGTGGTTGTCGATATAGAGCAGGACCTGGCCGTCGTCGCGCTCCATGATCCGGTGCTTCGACCAGATCTTCTCGAAGAGCGTCCGCGGCGCGCGCTCGCTAGCCATCAAGCCTGTCACTCGCTTCAAGCAGAAGGAATCGACGGGCGCGGTATCGCCGCGCCCGTCTAGGGGCGGATCAGTCCACCTTGTCGGCGCCGGAGAGCTTCACGATCTCGCCGTAGCGGCGGATCTCGCCCAGCACGAACTTCTTGAACTCCTCGGGCGACTCCGTGCCCGGATCGGCCGCCAGCTTCGCCAGGCGCTCGCGCATCTCCGGGGTCTTCAGGATGGCGACGATCTCCTTGTTCAGGCGATCGACGATGTCCTTGGGCGTCTTCGCCGGCGCCATGACGCCGTAGAAGGTCGAGGTGTAGACGCCCTTGATGCCCTGTTCGTCGAGCGTCGGCAGGTCGGGCATGGCCGGGTTGCGGCTCGGCGACGCGACGCCCAGCGCCTTCAGCTTGCCGGCGGACACGAACGCAAGCGCGGTCGGCGGGTTGATCATGTAGTCGACCTGGCCCGCGACCAGGGCCGCCTCGGACGGCGCCGTGCCCTTGTACGGCACGTGGACCACGTCGATGCTCGCGGCCTTGTTGAACATCACGCCGAACAGGTGCTGCGACGAGCCGACGCCGCCGGAACCGAAGTTCAGCTTGCCGGGGTCCTTCTTCGCCAGCGCGACCAGATCCTTGGCCGTGGTCGCCGGCGACGACGCCGGAACCACCAGGAAGCTCGGCACGGTGTAGACGCGGGCGACGAACTCGAAGTCGTTGACCGGGTCGAAGCCGAGGCTCTTGTAGAGATGCGGATTGACCGCGTTCGGCGACAGCGACGCCTGGAGCAGCGTATAGCCGTCCGGCTTCTCCTTCGCCGCCAGCGCCGTGCCGATGTTGCCGGCCGCGCCCGGCTTGTTCTCGATCACGATCGGTTGGCCGAGGCGCTGCGACAGCGGCTCGGCGATCAGCCGCGCCGAGGTATCGACGCCGCCGCCGGCCGGCCACGGCACGATCAGCTTGATCGGCCGGGTGGGATAGGTCTGCGCCTGGGCGGCTCCGGCCATGACCATGGCCAGGGCTGTCAGGCAGAGCCCGAGGAGGACCGGCCGACGACGGCCAAGGGCGTGGGCATGCTGATCCATTTTCTGTTCCCTCCTATGAAATTATTAGTTTCTACAGCGCGCGGCCGTCCGGCGATTGCCGCGCGGTTTGGCCGGTATTGGCAATAAACTGTGGCTGGCCTGTTTGACTTGCAATGGCCTTTTGATCATGTTTGACATTAGAAAATTGGATCGCAAACCATGCGTAGAACCCTTCCGCCCCTGAATGCTGCGCGCGCCTTCGAGTCCGCGGCGCGAAACAACAGCTTCACCGGCGCGGCAGAGGAATTGCGCGTATCGCAGGGTGCGGTCAGCCGCCATATCGGCTGCCTGGAGCAGTGGCTGCACGTGAAGCTGTTCACGCGCGTACATCGCGGGGTCGAGCTCACGCCGCAGGGCAAGGCATTCTACAACGTCACCAAGAGCGCGCTCGACCTGCTCGAGTCCGGCGCCGCGCAGCTAAAGCGCAGCCCGGACGAGAACCGCCTGCGCCTGAAGCTGCCGCCGACCTTCGCGATGCGCTGGCTGGTGCCGCGCCTGGCGCGGTTCCACGCCCTGCACCAGAACGTGGACGTCCAGATCACGACCTCGCACGCCAGCGCCGATTTCGACCGCGAGGACGTCGATGTCAGCATCTATTCCTGGCCCGAGCCGCCGACCGGGCCCGGTTACCGGCGGCTCCTCAGCGAGATCCTGCTGCCGGTGTGTTCGCCCGCGTTGCTTCGCCGAACGCCTGCCCTGCGCAGGCCGGCCGATCTCGACAGGCATGTCCTGCTGTGCTCGCTCAACCGGCCGCACGACTGGCCCGCCTGGGTCGCCGCCGCGAAGGTCGATCGGATCGACGGCAATCGCGGGCTGAAGTTCGAGAACGCGGCCCTTGCGCTGCAAGCGGCCATCGACGGCCTCGGCGTGATGATCGCCCAGTGGGCATTCGTAGAGGACGACCTGCAGGCCGGACGCCTGGTGGCGCCGTTCAAGCTGAAGGTGCCTACAACCCGCGCCTATTTCCTCGCAACCCATCCCGATCGCGAGAAGCCCCCCTCGCTGAGGGCGTTCGAGGACTGGATCCTGAACGAGGCCAGGTTGACGGAAGCCAGGCTATCGAAGCCGGTGAGCGCCGCAGCCGCTACCTAGCCGTTGAAGCTGGTGCCCGCCGCCGGATTCGAACCGGCAGGGAGCGGCGAGGACTCGAAAGCTCCAATAGCGAAGCTGGACGCCTGGCGGCGGATGTCGGCGCTTCTTCTACGGCGCCCGCAAGCGATAGCCCACCCCCGGCTCGGTCAAGATGTACTGGGGATTGGTCGAATCGGCCTCCAGCTTCTGGCGGAGCTGGCCGACATAGACGCGGAGATAGGGCGTGTCGTGCAGGTGCGCCGCGCCCCAGACCTCGCGGAGCAGGTGCTGGTGGGTCAGGACCTTGCCGGCATGGATCACCAGCTGGCGCAGCAGGTCGTACTCGCGCGGCGACAGGTTCACGGGCGCACCGTCGCGGGTGACTACCCGGCGCGCCAGATCCACCGACAGGCCACCGGCGGTGAAGACGGGCTCGGCGCCCTGCTCCTGCAACCGGTGACGCAGCGCGGCACGCAACCGTGCCAGCAGCTCGTTCATGCCGAAGGGCTTGGTGACATAGTCGTCGGCGCCGAGGTCGAGGGCGGCCACCTTTGCCTCCTCCGATCCGCGCGCCGACAGGACGACGATTGGCATCGCCGACCATTCCCGGATGCGGCGGATCACCTCGGCGCCGTCCTGGTCCGGCAAACCCAGGTCAAGGATCAGCACGTCCGGACGCGCCGTGGTGGCGACGCGCAACGCGGCCGCAGCACTGTCGGCCTCGATCACGTCATAGCCATGCGCCGCGAGGCTGGTCCGAAGGAAGCGCCGGATCTGCGGCTCGTCGTCGACCACCAGCAGACGGAGCGGCGCCGCGCTCATGCCAGGGCCTCGTGCGCGTCGAGACAGGCGGGCTGCGGCTCGATCGGAAATCGCAGTATGAAGCGGGTGCCGCGGCCGTTCGCCACCGGGCTCTCGACCGAAATCGTCCCGCCCATCGCCTCGACGAATCCCTTGCAGATGGAAAGACCCAGCCCCGTTCCGGCGGTCGTGCGGTCGGCGCGCCGGATGCGGAAGAACTTGTCGAACAGGCGCGGCAGGTCTTCCGCCGCGATCCCCTCCCCATCATCGGTCACCGCGATGGCGAGAAGACCGCCGGCGGTCCAGGCGGATATCTCGATCCGGGTCGCGTTCAGCGCGTGCTTGCGCGCGTTCTCAAGCAGGTTCGCAAGGACCGTCTCCAGCAGGACGTGATCGATCCGCAGAAGCGGCAGGTCGTTGGGCACCTGGCGTGCCAAAGTGAGACTGGAGAGCCTAGCGGCGACGCGCCGCGAAGCCGTGTCGACGACCTCGGCAACCGGCAGCCATTCGCGCTTCAGCGCCACCGCGCCCGCCTCGAGCCGGGTGATATCCAGCAGGTTGGCAACGAATCGGTCCAAGCGCTCGGCCTCCTCCTCGACCGTCGCCAGAAGCTCGCCGCGCGCCGATGCGTCGAACCGGTCGGGATCGCGGCGCAGTGCCGAAACCGCACCTAGGATAGAGGTGAGCGGCGTACGCAGATCATGCGAGACCGAGGACAGCAGCGCCGAGCGAAACCGGTCCGATTCCGCCCGCGTCTCGGCTTCGGCGGCCTGATGAGCGAAGGCGATGCGGTCGACCGCGACCGCAGCTTGGTCGAGCATGGCGTCTAGAGTCTGCGCCAGGTCGGGCGACAGCGGCCCCGGCGCGCCCAGCACACCCAGCGCCCCGACGGCGCCCTTCGCCTTGCGCATCGGCCGAAAATGCCAAGCCGCCGCCGGCAAGGTGTCGGTATGCGTGCCGGCGGTCTCGGCGTGGGAGACGGCCCATTCCGCAGCGCCCCGGTCGATGTCGTCGATCCGATCCTCGGGCGGCCAGGCGTAGGCGATCCTCAAGCCACTCCCCTCCGGTAGCAGAATCAGCGCCGGGCGGCCGGTTAGGCGATGCGCCTGCAGGACGACGGCGTGCAGCAGGGCATCCGAGGTCGTCGCCTGCCCCAAGCGCCGCGCGAAGTCGTAGAGCGTCTGCAGCGCTGCCATGCGCGCGCGCGCCGCCGCCATCTGGTCGCGCACCCGCCCGGCGAGGATGCCCGTGGTCGCCGCGACGCCCAAAAACACCGCCAACGCAAGCACATCATGCCAATGGCTGACGCTGAGCGTGAACAGGGGCTCGGTGAAGAAGAAATTGTAGGCCAGGAAGGCCAGGAACGCCGTCACCATCGCCGTCGTCAGACCGTGGCGCACGGCGTTGGCCAGCACTACCGCAAGGAACAGCATTCCGACATTTGGCTGGCTGCGCAGTTCTGGCGCCAGCGTCCCCAACAGGACGACCGCGCCGATACCCAGTACCGCGGTCAGTACGGCCGAGAGATGCGGCACGGGCGGCGGACGCCAGCGCCGGGCCGGCGTCGCAAGGCGCGCAGGCGCCACGAGATGCAACGCGATCCCCTCGCCCTGCCCCATCAACGCATCCGACAGTCTCTGGCGGAAAGGCCGTGTCAGGCGCCACGGCGCCCGCCCCAGCACCACCTGGGTGGCGTTGTTGCGCCTGGCATAGCGCAGGATTTCCGCCGGCACGTCGTCGCCCGCCAGCCGCGCGGTTCGGCCGCCCAGGCGCGCGGCGAGCGCCAGCGCCTCCTCGGCCTTCACGGGAGGATGCGCCGTGCCGGTCTCGACATGGACCGCGATCCAGGGTGCGCGGAGTTGGTCAGCCAGGCGCGCGCCGGCCCGCACGATTGCCGGCGCCTGCGGATCGTCGCCGACGCAGAGCAGCAGGCGCTCCCCCGCCGGCCACGGGCCCTCGATGGCATGGCTTTGCATATAGTCGACCATCTGCTCGTCGACGCGCTGCGCCACCCGCCGCAGCGCAAGCTCGCGCAGGGCACTCAAATTGCCCAGGCGAAAGAAGTTGTCGCGCGCGCGATCCGCCAGGTGGGCGATATAGACCTTGCCTTCGGCCAGGCGCTTGGCCAGGTCCTCGGGCGTCAGGTCGACCAGCTCGACCTCCGCGGCCTGCTCCAGCAGGCGGTCGGGAACGACCTCGCGGACCTGCACGTGCGTGATCCGCGCGACGACGTCGTTCAAGCTCTCCACGTGCTGGATGTTGAGCGTCGTCCAGACATCGATCCCCGCCGCCAGCAACTCCTCGATATCCATGTATCGCTTGGGATGACGGCTGCCCTCGGCGTTGCTGTGCGCCAGTTCGTCGACCAGGATCAAGCTGGGCTTGCGCGCCAGCGCAGCGTCCAGGTCGAATTCCTCCAGCACATGGCCCTGGTAGGGCACCTGGCGACGCGGCAATACCGACAGGCCGTCGAGCAGCGCCGCCGTCTCGCTCCGTCCATGGGTCTCGACCAGGCCAACGACGACATCGGCGCCCTCGGCCTGGCGGCGCCGGGCCGCCTCCAACATGGCGTAGGTCTTGCCGACGCCCGGCGATGCGCCGAGGAAGATCTTGAGGCGACCTCGCGACTCCGCCGCCGCCTGCTGCAGCAGGACGTCGGGCGACGGGCGACGGTCCTCGGCGGTGGTCATGGCGCGGGCCGATCCTACGCCTAACCGGCGGCGAAATCAGCTACGTGGCTAGAGAGCGTCCAGCGCCAGGTTGAGCTGCAGCACGTTGACCCGCTCCTCGCCCAGGAATCCCAGCGCGCGGCCTTCCGTGTGAGCGGCGATGAGCTGGCGCAGCGTGGATTCTTGGATCCCGCGCGCCTTGGCGACACGCGGTACCTGGAATTCCGCCGCTTCCGGCGAAATGTCCGGATCGAGCCCGCTGCCTGAGGTCGTCACCAGGTTGGTCGGCACGGCCGCGCCGGGATTCTCGCCCTTGCGCCTGGCGACGTCCTCTCCGATCCGGTCGATCAGCGCCTTGGACGTGGGTCCATAGTTCGAGCCTGCCGAGTTGGCCGCGTTGTAGGGTTGCGCGACGGTCTTCGTCGCATCGGCCGGATCGGCCCCCACCGTCGCCGACGGGCGGCTGTGGAAGTAGCGGTCGGACGCGAAGGACTGGCCGATCAGGGCCGAGCCCACAACCTTACCGCCGCGCTCGATCAGGCTGCCGTTGGCCTGGGCAGGAAATACGGCCTGGGCGATGCCGGTGATCGCCAGCGGATAGGCAAGCCCGGTCAGCGCCGTCAGCAGCAGCAGCAGGACCAGGGCGGGACGAAGTTCCTTGAGCATGGCGTGCTCCTCTAGGCGAGACCGATGGCGGCGACCGCCAGGTCGATGAGCTTGATGCCGATAAACGGGACAACGATGCCGCCCAGGCCGTAGATCAGCAGGTTGCGGCGCAGGATCGCCGAGGCGCCGACGGGGCGGTACTGCACGCCCTTCAGGGCCAGCGGGATCAGCGCCACGATGACCAGCGCGTTGAAGATGATGGCGCTGAGGATTGCGCTTTGTGGCGTCGCGAGCTGCATCACGTTCAACGCCTGGAGTTGCGGGTAGAAAGCCAGGAACATCGCCGGGATGATGGCGAAATACTTGGCGACGTCGTTGGCGATGGAGAAGGTGGTCAGCGCCCCGCGCGTCATCAGGAGTTGCTTGCCGATCTCCACGATCTCGATGAGCTTGGTGGGATCGCTGTCCAGGTCGACCATGTTACCGGCCTCGCGCGCCGCCTGGGTGCCGGCGTTCATCGCCACGCCGACATCGGCCTGAGCCAGCGCCGGGGCGTCGTTGGTGCCGTCGCCACACATCGCCACCAGCTTGCCCTTGCCCTGCTCTTCGCGGATCAGGCGCAGCTTCGCCTCGGGCGTCGCCTGGGCCAGGAAGTCGTCGACCCCCGCCTCCGCCGCGATCGCCGCCGCCGTCAGCGGATTGTCGCCGGTGATCATGACCGTCCGGATGCCCATCCGGCGCAGCGCCGCGAAACGCTCGCGGATGCCGCCCTTCACGATGTCCTTCAGATGGACGATGCCGAGCAGCCGCCCGTCGGCCTCCACCGCCAAGGGCGTGCCGCCCGACTTCGCCACCTGTTCGGCAATGCGCCCGGCCTCCGCTACGGCCGCGGCGTCGGCCGAGGGAACCCGAGCGAGCACCGCGTCGACCGCGCCCTTGCGGATCGACCGGCCCTCGGCGTCGATGCCGCTGATCCGGGTCTGGGCGGTGAAGGGAACGAAGCGGGCGTTCAGCGCCGCCATGTCGCGGGCGCGGATGTCGTGCTTCTCCTTGGCCAGCACCACGATCGAGCGTCCTTCCGGCGTCTCGTCGCTTAAGGAGGCGAGCTGGGCGGCGTCGGCGAGATCGCGCTCGGCGACGCCGGGCAGCGGCAGGAAGGCCACAGCCTGGCGGTTGCCCAGCGTGATCGTGCCGGTCTTGTCGAGCAGCAGCGTGTCGACATCGCCCGCCGCCTCGACGGCGCGGCCTGACATGGCGAGCACGTTGAACCGCACCAGCCGGTCGATGCCGGCGATGCCGATCGCCGACAACAGCGCGCCGATCGTGGTCGGGATCAGCGTCACGAACAGGGCCGCCAGCGCCACCACGCCCAGCGTCCCCCCGGCATAGGACGCGAAGCTGGGCAGGGTCGCGACGACGACGATGAAGATAATCGTCATGCCGGCAAGCAGGATGTTGAGCGCAATCTCGTTCGGCGTCTTCTGCCGCTCGGCGCCCTCGACCAGGGCGATCATGCGGTCGAGGAAGCTGGAGCCCGGCTTGGCCGTGATACGGATCCGGAGCCAGTCCGAGATCACCAGCGTGCCGCCGGTGACGGCCGAGCGGTCGCCGCCCGATTCGCGGATCACCGGCGCGGATTCGCCGGTGATCGCCGCCTCGTTGACCGAGGCCACGCCCTCCACCACCTCGCCATCGCCGGGGATCAGGTCGCCAGCTTCGACCAGCACCAGGTCGCCGGGCTTGAGCTCGGTGCCCGCCACTTGGCGGAACGCGCGGCCGGTGCCGGTCAGGAGCTTCGCTGTCACCGTGGTGCGGGTCTTGCGCAGCGCCTGGGCCTGCGCCTTGCCACGCCCCTCGGCCACCGCCTCGGCAAAATTGGCGAAGAGCACGGTGATCCACAGCCACAGCACGATCTGCAGCGTGAAGCCGACATGAGCAGCCCCCGTCAGCGCGTCACGGAGCAGCATCAGCGTCGTTAAGGCGGCTACGACCTCGACCGCGAACATCACCGGGTTCCGCACCATCATCCGGGGATCGAGCTTGCGGAGTGCAGCGCCGACCGCCGGGCGCAGGATCGCCGGATCGAACATCTTGGGCTTTGTTGCGGTTTTCATGGAGGTAAGCCTCAGTAGAGCGTGCCGGCCTGCATCGCGAAATGCTCCGCGATCGGGCCGAGGGACAGCGCAGGGAAATAGGTCAGGCCGCCGACGATCAGGATCACCCCGATCAAGAGACCGACGAACAGCGGCCCGTGGGTCGGGAACGTTCCCGGCGACGGCGGCACGGTCTTCTTTGCCGCCACCGCACCGGCGATGGCCATGGCCGGGATGATGACGAAGTATCGGCCGATCAGCATCGATAGCCCGCCCGTCGTGTTGTACCAGGGCGTGTTGCCGGTGAAGCCGGCGAAGGCCGAGCCGTTGTTTCCTACGCTCGACGTGTAGAGATACATGAGCTCGCTGAAGCCGTGCGGGCCTGCATCCTGCATGCTCGACAGGCCGAAGGCAGCGACGCTCGACACCGCCATGAATCCCAGCATGGTCAGCGGCAGGACCAGGATGGCAATCATCGCCATCTTCACTTCCTTGGCCTCGATCTTCTTGCCCAGGTACTCCGGGGTGCGGCCGACCATCAGCCCGGCGACGAACATCGCCACGACCACGAACAGCAGCATGCCGTAGAGGCCGGAGCCGACACCGCCATAGATGATCTCGCCGAGCTGCATCATCACCAGTGGAACCAGGCCGCCCAAGGGCGTGAAGCTGTCGTGCATGGCGTTGACCGAGCCGTTCGACGCCGCGGTGGTCGCGACGGCCCAGAGACTGGAGTTCGCGATGCCGAAGCGGATCTCTTTGCCCTCCATGTTGGCGGGATCGAGGCCCAGCGCGGCGAGTTGCGGGTTGCCGGCGCCTTCCGCCCAGTAGGTAATCGCGACGCCCGCCAGGAACACGATCGCCATAGCGGCATAGAGCGCCCAGCCCTGCCGCGGGTCACCGACCATGCGCCCGAACGTATGGGTCAAGGCGGCGGGGATCAGCAGGATCATCAGGACTTCGATGAAGTTGGAGAGCGGCGTCGGGTTTTCGTAGGGCACGGCCGAGTTGGCGTTCCAGAATCCGCCGCCATTGGTGCCGATCTGCTTGATCGCGATCTGCGAGGCAGCCGGGCCCTGGCTAAGCGTCTGGTGCGCGCCCTCCAGCGTCGTCGCGTCGACATAGGGGCCGAGGTTCTGCGGCACGCCCTGCCACACCAGGAACAGGGCCACGACGATCGACAGCGGCAGCAGCACGTAGAGGGTCGCCCTAACCAGGTCGACCCAGAAGTTTCCGACCGTCTGGGCCGATTGCCGCGCGAAGCCGCGCACCAAGGCCAAGGCGAGCGCGATGCCGGTCGCGGCCGAGACGAAATTCTGCACGGTCAGCCCAACCATCTGGGTCAGGTAGCTCAGCGTGCTTTCGCCGCCGTAGTTCTGCCAATTCGTGTTGGTAACGAAGCTGACCGCGGTATTGAACGCCAGGTCGGGCGGCACCGCCGCCATGCCGGCAGGATTGAGCGGCAACATGTGCTGCACGCGCAGCAGCGCGTAGAGGAGCACGAAGCCCGCCGCGTTGAAGAGCAGCATCGCCAGCGTGTAGGCCGTCCAGTGCTGCTCGCGTGCCGCATCGACCCCTGCCAGCCGGTAAAGGCCACGCTCGACCGGCCCCAGGACCGAAGACAGGACGTTCCGCTCGCCGGCGAAGATGCGGGCCATGAAGCGTCCCAGGGGCATGCTCAGCGCGGTCAGCACGATGAAATAGGCCGCGATCTGCAGCCAGCCGTTCCAACTCATCGTGCCGCTCCTCAGAATTTCTCGGGCCGGATCAGGGCGAAGACGAAGTAGATCAGCAAGCCCAAGGCGACCAGGCCGCCGAGCCAATAGTCGAATGTCATGGTGGTTCTCCTCAAAGGCGCCTGCACGCCCGGACGAAGGCTCCGGACAGGATGAAGAACACCGCGGCGATCAGCAGGAATATTGGGTCGAGCATCCGACGCCTCTTGGTACAGGCGAAGCGGATTAACTCTGCTCCGCTGACCGGAAGATGGCGATGATCCGGATCAAGCCGCCATGCGGATCGCGCAGTAGGCGCATAAAGACTTCATAAAGAAGCGGCGGCATGCCTCGGCGGCGAACCGTTCAAGTTAGCGATTCAGACTCGAGAAAATCCGGCGGGCAAGCAGCGGAGAGGGTCAAGCTCAGCAGGGCTTGTCGAAGGAGTCATCGATTGTGGTGCCCGCTGCCGGACTCGAACCGGCACGGCCCTTTCGGGCCAAGGGATTTTAAGTCCCTTGTGTCTACCAATTCCACCAAGCGGGCACGGCCCCAATGGGCTGGGCGGCGACAGGCGCGCACGCTAGCCCGCGCTGTCCCTGGCGGCAACCGATACGGTTCCTTCGAGGCTCGCTAGCGACGGTCCTGGCGGCCCTGGGCCATCACCCCGGCGGCCATGGCGCAACCGCCGAAGGTTACGAACAGGCCGAACAGGAACAGGCCGAGCGCCAGCGCAGGCTCGCCGGTCGACCAGATGAGCGTCCGCAGCCGGCCGATGTCGAACCACAGCACCAGTCCGCCCAGCACCGCCGCGCCGCCGACGCCCGCGGCAAGGTGCCACAGCAGAAACCCGATCGCCTTGCGCGCATGTGCATCCATCCGCCACCTGCCTTCCAGGACGAAGCTTACATCGCATCGCAATGGCGTTGCAGTCCGTCAAAAGCGCAGGCTAGGCTCGCCGGGAAACGCGCAAGGGACGGGCATTCAGCATGTACGACGCGATCGTCGTGGGCGGCGGGCACAACGGGCTGACCGCCGCGGCCTATCTGGGGCGCGCGGGGATCAGGACGCTGGTGCTGGAGCGGCGCGACTTGGTCGGCGGCGCGGCGATCACCCAGGAGTTCCATCCGGGCTACCGAAACTCGATCGCGTCCTACACCCTCAGCCTGCTGCGCGGCGAGATCATCCGCGACCTCGACCTCAAGCGCCACGGCCTGTCGACCATCCCGTACAAGGGCGCGGTCGAGCTTCTGAGCAGCGGCCAAGTCGTGCAATTCACCGGCGACGACGCGCACAACCAGGCCGAGGTCGCCAAGTTCTCCAACCGCGACTTCGACGCGATGAAGCGCCTGCGCGAGCGCCTGCTGCGCGTCGGCGACATCGTGCGCGAGCAGTGGCTGCGCGAGCCGCCGGCGCTCGCCGGCGGGTGGGAGGCGCTGTTCGCCTCGGCCCGCGCCGGCCTCTCGATGCGCAAACTCGACGCAGACGACCGGCATTTTCTGGCCCAGATGTTCACGCTCTCGGCCAGCGACCTGATGGAGCGCTGGTTCGAGAGCGAGACGATGCGGCAGATCTATGCCGTCCACTGCGTCTCGAGCAACTTCGCCAGCCTGCACCAGCCGGGATCCGCCGTGCCGTTCTTCCTCAACGTGCTCGGCGAGCTGGAGGGCGTGCGCTACAAGTGGGGCGTGGCGCGCGGCGGCATGGGCGCGGTGACGCAGGCGCTGGCCGCGTCGGCGCGCGAGAAGGGCGTCGAGATCCGCACCTCGGCGCCGGTCGAGCGCATCCTGGTCGAGAACGGCAGGGCGGTCGGCGTGCGGCTGGAATCGGGCGAGGAAATCCGCGCCAAGGCGGTCGCGACCAACGCCGACCCGAAGCGCACCTTCCTGCACCTCGTCGGGCGCGAGCATCTCGACCCGGGCTTCGTCCACGACATCGAGCATTACCGCATGGGCCACGCCTCGGTGCGCTTGAACCTGGCGCTGAGCGGCACGCCCGAGTTCGCGAACATCAAGGGCGAGGCGGCCGCGACCGCGCTGCAATCCGCGATCACGCTGCTGCCCGACCGCGCGACAGTCGAGCGCTGCTACCAGGCGGCACGCGCCGGCGAGATCGCGCCCGAGCCCTACGTGAACATCCAGGTCGCCTCGGCGCTCGACGACAGCCTCGCGCCGAAGGGCCACCACGTCATGGCGCTGCTCTGCAAGTACTATCCCTACCACCTGTCCGGCGGGCGGAACTGGGACGACCTCAAGGACAAGGTCGCCGACGACATCCTGACGGCGGTCGAGCGCCACATCCCGAACCTGAAGAAGCTGATCGTCGCGCGCACCGTGATGTCGCCGGTCGATATCGAGCGGGTCTTCGGCATCACCGAGGGCGATATCTTCCACGGCCGCCACGACCTGGACCAGATCTTCAGCCTGCGCCCGCACCCCAAGGCGGCGCAGTACCGGACGCCGATCGAGCGGCTCTACCTCTGCGGCTCCGGCGCGCATCCCGGCGGCGGCGTCAGCGGCGCGCCGGGCCACAACGCCGCCAAGCGGATGATTCGCGACCTGCGCTAAGTTGTCGCGTCGAAAACCGGCGTGCCGCCGAGGCCGCGGATCATCTGGGCGATCTCCTCGGCGATGACGTCGAGCTCGGCCGCGTCGGTGCCGCGCGCGACCAGGGACACGCCGAAGCCGCCGACGCGGTAGTAGGGATAGCTGCCGATATCGAAGCTCGGATGCCGGGCCTGGATCTCGCCCAGGCCCTTGGCCAGGGTGCCCTCGCCCAGGGTGCAGCTCACCGAGCGGCTCAAGGCCGGCTTGCCGCCGACCAGCGTGTGGGCGATGCCCTCGAACATCGCCTGCATGATGCGCGGCACGCCGGCCATCACGTGGACGTTGCCGATGCGGAAGCCGGGCGCGGTCGAGACC
>JAEULC010000253.1 GCA_016792605.1 Rhodospirillales bacterium | reverse complement strand
CTGCGCCTGGCGATCGACGCGCTGGTCGAGGGCACGTCGAGCGAGCTGGAGCACGAGCAGCGCCTGCGCTTGAGCGACGGCTCCTACCGCTGGATGCTGACCCGCGGCGTCGCCGAGCGCGACGCGCTGGGCCGCGTCGTCCGCATCGCCGGGTCGCAGACCGACATCTCCGACCGCCACTGGGCGCGCGAGCAGCTTGCCTACGACGCCTTCCACGACGGGCTGACCGGCCTTGCCAACCGCGCGCTGTTCCTCGACCGTCTGGGCCAGGCGCTGGTCTTGAGCCGCCGCCGCGGCGAGGATTGCTGCGCCGTGCTGGCGCTCGACATCGACCGCTTCAAGCTCATCAACGATTCGCTCGGCCACGGCGCCGGCGACGAGTTCCTCACCATCCTCGCCCGCCGCCTGGAAGGCAGCCTGAAGGAAGGCGACACGCTGGCGCGGCTCGCCGGCGACGAGTTCGCGATCCTGGCCGAGCGCGTCGGCGACGTGAACACCGCGATGCTGATCGCCGAGCGCGTGCAGTCGGTGCTGGCCCAGCCGATCACGCTCGACGACCAGGAGATCTTCGTGTCGGCCTGCGTCGGCATCGCCATCGCGCAGGGTCGCGGCCGCTCGGCCGAGGACCTGCTGCGCGACGCCAACCTGGCCCTCTACCGCGCCAAGTCGCGCGGCACCGGGCGCACCGAGCTGTTCGACCAGGCGCTGCACGCTTCGGCGGTGTCGCGCCTGAAGCTGGAGACCGACCTGCGCCGCGCCGTCGATCGCGGCGAGATGGCGGTGTTCTACCAGCCCGTGGTCGAGCTCGAGACCCGCCGCATCGTCGGGCTGGAGGCGCTGGTGCGCTGGCTGCGCAGCGACCGCGGCCCGGTGTCGCCGGCCGAGTTCATCCCGCTGGCCGAGGAAACCGGGCTGATCGTCCCGATCGGCGAGAAGGTGATGACCGACGCCTGCGCGCAGCTCGCCGACTGGCGCCGTCGCGGCCTGATCGGCAACGAGCTTGCGGTCAACGTCAACATCTCGGCCAAGCAGATCGCCCATGGCGACCTGGTCGACCAGATCCGCGCAATCCTCGGCAAGACGGGCCTCGCCGGCAGCCAGCTCAAGATCGAGCTGACCGAGAGCGTCATCATGGAGAATCCCGACCTGGCGGCGGCGATGCTGATGCAGATCCGCGACCTGGGCGTGCATCTCTGCGTCGACGATTTCGGCACCGGCTACTCCTCGCTCAGCTACCTGCACCGCTTCCCGATCCACACGCTGAAGATCGACCGCAGCTTCATCGCCCGCATCGACGACAACTCGCCCGAGCTGTCGCTGGTCACCACGATCGTGAAGCTGGGCCAGAGCCTGGGCCTGGAGATCGTCGCCGAGGGCATCGAGACCGAGGCGCAGCGCCGCGAGCTGGTCCGCCTCAACTGCCGCCTCGGCCAGGGCTACCTCTTCGCCGCCCCCATGGCCGCGCCGAAGCTCGAGGCCCTGCTGCTGCAGCAGGCCCGCCAGCCCAAGCTCGCCGCCACCGGCGACTGAGGTCGCCGCACCCCGCAGCCGGCGACTAAACTCCTTCCAATTAACCATCCGGTAGTGACGCGCATCACTGCGCCGCTGGCGAACCGCGCCTAGTCTTACCCTCGCGTGCCCAACAACCCCGGTCGAGCCGGCCCGATACCCGATCCTCGCTTACGCGAGGTTGGCAACGAGGCCCGGCCAGGACCAGGAGGAGAAAACCATGCGACAGGCAAGTCGTCGTATCGCCTTCATTCTGGCGGCCGAGGTGACCATGATCGTCATTGGCGCCGTCTCGCTGGCCTGGTTCGGCGCCGACATCGTGGTCCGCGCGCTGCGCGTCACCCTGATCGGCGGCGCGGTATAGATCCCAGTCGGGCACGCCCGAGGGTCCAGCATAACCTGTTGATTACGGCTGCATAATCGGCTCGTGCCCGATCCGCGGGCAAATCCCGCGCGCGCCGGCGGCGGCGGGGATTTGTCCCCGGAACCGCCTGCGACATAGTATGGTTCACCGATCGGGCCGGAGGATGCGGGGCCGCCGCGTCCCCGAGGTCCGGGATTCTATTTTTCCAAAGCGATGCTGATCACCGAAATCCTGATCGTCGTGGTCCTGATCTGCGTCAACGGCGTGCTGGCGATGTCCGAGCTCGCCGTCGTCTCGTCCAGGCGCTCGCGCCTGAAGCGCCTGGTCGAGCAGGACCGCCACGGGGCGCGGCGCGCGCTGGCGCTGGCATCCGACCCCGGCAAGTTCCTGTCCTCGGTCCAGATCGGCATCACGCTGGTCGGCATCCTGGCCGGCGCCTTCTCCGGCGCCACGATCGGCCAGCGCCTGGCCGAGTGGCTGGTGGTGGCGGGCCTCGCGCGCGGCATCGCCGAGCCCGGCGCGGTCGCCATGGTGGTCGCGATCATCACCTACCTGTCGCTGATCGTGGGCGAGCTGGTACCCAAGCAGATCGCGCTGCGCAGTCCCGAGCGCATCGCCTGCGCCGTCGCGCCGTCGATGGCGGTGCTGGCCAAGGTCAGCGCGCCGCTGGTCTGGCTGCTCGACCAGTCGAGCCGCGTCGTGCTGCGCCTGCTCGGCAGCCACGCCGCGGGCGAGGCGAGCGTGACCGAGGAGGAGATCCGCTCGCTGGTCGCCGAGGCCGAGACCGCCGGCATCCTCGAGCCCGAGGAACGGGCGATGATCGCCGGCGTGATGCGGCTGGGCGACCGGCCGGTGCGCGCCGTGATGACGCCAAGGCGCGACGTCGACATCATCGACCTGTCGAGCGACCGCGAAACCATCCGCCGGCAGATCGCCGAGAGCCCGCACTCGCGCCTGCCGGTGTGCGACGGCAATCCCGAGGTCGTCATCGGCATCATCCAGGCCAAGGACCTGCTCGACGCCTTCATGCGCGACGCGGCCACGGACCTGCGCAAGCTGGTCACCGCGGCGCCGGTCGTGCCCGACACGATGGACGCGCTCGACGTCGTCGGCCTGCTCAAGGAATCGCCGGTCCATATCGGCCTGGTGCACGACGAGTACGGGCATTTCGAGGGCGTGGTGACCTCGGCCGACATCCTCGAGGCGATCGTCGGCGTGTTCCGCACCGAGGAAGGCCCGGCCGAGCCCGGCATCGTCAAGCGCGAGGACGGCTCCTACCTCGTCTCCGGCGCGATGCAGGCCGACGAGCTGGCCGAGCTGCTGGCGATCCCGCTGCCCGAGCAGCGCAGCTACCACACCGTCGCCGGCTTCGTGCTGGCGAGCTTCGGCCGCCTGCCGCAGGTCGGCGAGTACACCGAGGCCCATGGCTGGCGCTTCGAGGTCGTCGACCTGGACGGAAGGCGCATCGACAAGATCCTGATCGCCAAGGGCCCGCCCAGAAGGCGGATGGCGGCATAGGATTCAGCCGCCCGCGCCGGCGAGTTCGCACACCAAAGCGTAGACGCCCACTTCAGCCGCCGCGCCGAAGCGCGCCGCGATCTCCGCCCGCGCGCGTTCGGCATCGGCGGCGCGCATCGCCTCCACCAGCAGGCAGGCCGCGATCTTGCGGTCGCCGCCGCGCAGCTCCTCCTCCTTCGCCGGCGCGCCCTGCGCCGCGTCGGCCGCCGACCACAGCTCGGCGCGCGCGATGCCGTCCTCGGCGGCAAGCGTGTCGAGCAGCGCCAGCGCCCGGCCCTGGTCGACCGGAAGGTGGAAGCGCGCGGTGACGGCAAGCCCGCTCGACATGCGCCCCCGGATGGCGGCGCGGCGGCAGACCGTGCGGCTCATGTTGTGGAAGGCGTCCGACATCATCGAGCGCGTCAGCGCCGTCGGGTTGTTCAGCCGCTCCCGGTAGGCGGGCGAGGTGAAGGTCGCCGCCGTGTCGCCCAGGTAGTAGCAGAAATAGCGCGGCCCGTCCGCGATGCCGATCCTGGCCGACCCCTCGCCGCTCGCCATCTCGTAGCGCCGGCCGAGCCGGAAGCCCGGCACGCCCAGGCGCTCGGGGAAATGCTCGTTGCGGTACCAGGACTCGAAGTCCGCCCGGCGGTCGGCGCGGATGTCGTTCCAGATCGCCAGCACGCCCTCAGCCCTGTCGGCCGCCATGTCCCGGTCCCCGCCCTTGTTCCCTAGCGGCGCCATTGGACGGAAGCGCGCGGCCGGCGTCAATCGCGCGCTTTTGCGCGTTGGACAGGCGCGAATTGTCCCGTAAGGTCCGCCCGGACAGCGTCCCGCGTGCACCAGTCCGGCCCATGACGACCGCCGCTCCCCGCCCCTCCGCACCAAGCCTGCCGCGCCTCGCCGCCCTCGCGGCCTTCGCCGTTGCCCTGCTGATGCTGGCCGCGCCGGCGCTGTGGAACGGCTACCCGCTCCTGCAGTACGACACCGGCGGCTACCTGGCGCGCTGGCACGAGGGCACGCTGGTGCTCGCGCGCTCGACCGTCTACGGGCTGTTCCTGCACCTGGGCGAGGGCTGGCGCTTCTGGCCGGTGGTCGCGGCGCAGGCGGCGGTGGCGGCCTGGGTCGTCGGCCTCGTGCTGCGCTGCCTGGGCCTCGCCCGCGGCCCGGCGCCGGTGCTGGCCGTGCTCGCGATCCTCTCGGTCGCGACCGCGCTGCCCTGGCTCGCCGGCGTGCTGATCACCGACATCTTCGCCGGGACCGGCGTGCTGGCGCTCTACCTCGTGCTCATCCGCCGCGACGCGCTGGGGCGGTTCGAGCGCATCGGCGTGACGCTGGCGATCGCGATCGCCGCGGCGACGCACAGCGCGACGCTGGCGATGCTGCTGGCCCTGGTCGCCGCCGCCGTGCTGGCCAATGCCGGCATCCGCACGATCGCGCCCTGGACTCACCTCGGCCACGCGCTCGCCGCGCTGGCGCTGGGCGCCGCGATGCTGCTGGCCGCGAACCTCGCGGTCGCCGGCAGGCTCGCCTGGACGCCGGGCGGCTTCGAGCTGTCCTTCGGCCGTATGCTGCAGGACGGCATCGTCGCCCGCTACCTCGACGATCATTGCGTTACCGAGAAATTGAAGCTCTGCCCCTACCGCAAGCAGCTGCCGGCGACGGCCGACGAGTTCCTGTGGGACAGCCCGATCTTCGACGAGCTCGGTCGCTTCGAGGGCCTGCGCGACGAGATGCGCCGGATCGTGCTGGGCAGCCTCGCCGAGTATCCCCTGCTGCAGCTCAAGGCCGCGCTGGCCGCGACCCTGCGCCAGCTCG
>JAEULC010000067.1 GCA_016792605.1 Rhodospirillales bacterium | reverse complement strand
CGTGGCCTCGCCACGCTGATGCGAACGCTGGACCGCCTAGCCAAGCCGACCATCGCCCTGATCCAGGGCCCGGCCTTCGCCGGGGGCTGCGGCCTGGTCGCGTGCTGCGACATCGCGATCGCGGTCGACACGGCGAGCTTCGCGCTGACCGAGACCAGGATCGGCCTGATTCCCGCGGTCATCGGCCCCTATGTGCTGAACGCGATCGGCGAGCGCGCCTCGCGCCGCTACTTCCTGACCGCCGAGCGCTTCGACGCGGCCGAGGCGCTGCGCATCGGCCTGGTGCACGAAGTGGTGCCGGCGGCCGAGCTTGCGGCGAGCGGCGAGAAGGTCGTCGCGACCCTGCTGGGCTGCGGCCCGAATGCGCTGCGCGAGGTGAAGGCGTTCATTCGCCGCATCGCCCATGGCGCCATCGACGACCAGATGATCGAGGAGACCGCGACGCGCATCGCCCGCATCCGCGCGACGCCTGAGGGCAAGGAGGGCGTGTCGTCCTTCCTCGAGAAGCGCAAGCCGAACTGGATCGCCGGATGATCCGCACGCTGCTCATCGCCAATCGCGGCGAGATCGCCTGCCGGATCGCGCGCACGGCCAGGCGCATGGGCATCCGCGTCGTCGCGGTCTATTCCGACGCCGACCGGGACGCGCTGCATGTCGCGATGGCCGACGCGGCGGTGCATATCGGCGCGGCGCCGCCGCGCGAGTCCTACCTGCGCGCCGACCGGATTCTCGACGCGGCGCGGGCGACGGGCGCCGATGCGGTGCATCCGGGCTACGGATTCCTGAGCGAGAACGCCGCTTTCGCCGAGGCCTGCGCCGAAGCAGGGATCGCGTTCGTCGGCCCGCCGGCCGGCGCGATCCGCGCCATGGGCGACAAGGCGCGCTCCAAGGCGCTGATGGAGAAGGCGCGGGTGCCGCTGGTGCCGGGCTATCACGGTGAGGACCAGTCGGAACGTTTCCTGGCCGACGCGGCCGGCGATATCGGCTATCCGGTGCTGATCAAGGCCTCGGCCGGCGGCGGCGGCAAGGGGATGAAGATCGTGGAGCACGCCTCCGACTTCTCGGCCCAGCTCGCCTCGGCCAAGCGCGAGGCCGCGTCTTCCTTCGGCGACGACCGCGTTCTGGTCGAGAAGTACCTGACCAGGCCGCGCCATATCGAGATCCAGGTATTTGCCGACAGCCACGGCAACTGCATCCATCTCAACGAGCGCGACTGCTCCATCCAGCGCCGGCACCAGAAGGTGCTCGAGGAAGCGCCGGCGCCGGGCATGACGCCGGAGCGCCGCGCCGCGATGGGCCAGGCTGCCGTCGCCGCCGCCAAGGCCGTGGGCTATGTCGGCGCTGGCACGGTCGAATTTATCGCCGACGAGTCCGGCACGTTCTACTTCATGGAGATGAACACGCGGCTGCAGGTCGAGCACCCCGTGACCGAGATGATCACCGGGCTCGACCTGGTCGAATGGCAGCTTCGCGTCGCCGAGGGCGAACGCCTGTCGCTGGCGCAGGCCGAGGTGCCGGTCCTGGGCCACGCGATCGAGGCGCGGCTCTATGCCGAGGACCCGGACAAGGATTTCCTGCCCTCGGTCGGGCTGCTGCAGCATCTGCACCTGCCCGCGACCGACGGCGCGGTGCGCGTCGATACCGGCGTCCGGTCGGGCGACGCGATCTCGATGCACTACGACCCGATGATCGCCAAGCTGATCGTCCACGGCAAGGACCGCGCCGCCGCGCTGCAACAGCTTCGCGCGGCTCTGGCGCAGTGCCAGGCGCTCGGCCCCGCGACCAACATCGCCTTCCTGGCGCGAGTCGCGGCGCATCCGGCCTACGCGGCGGGCGAGGTCGATACCGGCTTCATCGCGCGGCACCGCGCGGCGCTGCTGCCGCCCCCGGTCGCGGCGACGGATCGCGACCTGGCGCTGGCCGCGCTGTTCCTGCTGCTGCAGCGCCGATCGGAGGCGGCGCGGACGGCTGCGCAGTCCGCCGATCCCTGGTCGCCCTGGCACGCGGCCGACGGATGGCGCTTGAACGGCGACAGCTACCACGCGCTGACCTTCGCCGACCCCGCCTCCGACGGCGCCAGGGCCACGGTGATCGCGCATTTCCGGGGGAGCGGCTTCGCGCTGGAATGCCCCGGCGGCACGATCGCGGCGGAAGGGACTCTCGCCGCCGACGGCGCGCTGGCGGCCACGCTCGACGGGATGCGCGCGACCGTGACGGCGCTGCGCCAGCGCCAGTCGGTCTTTGTGATCGACGGCGCCTTCGCCCGTCGGCTGGACATCGTCGATCCGATGGCCGGCGCGGAGGATCGCGACGCCGACAGCGGCCGGCTGCAGGCGCCGATGCCGGGCAAGGTCACGGTCGTGCACGTGAGGCCCGGCGACAAGGTCAAGCGCGGCCAGGTGCTGATGGCGATGGAGGCGATGAAGATGGAGCACGCCGTCGCCGCCCCGCGCGACGGCACGATCAAGGAGCTGCGGTACAAGGCGGGCGAGCAGGTCGGCGAGGGCGAGGCCCTGATCGTGTTCGAGGACGAAGACGCATGAGCATGACGCTGCCCCGGAAGGTCCGCATGGTCGAGGTCGGGCCGCGCGACGGATTGCAGAACGAGAAGGCGGTCGTCCCGACGGCGGTCAAGATCGCGCTGATCGAGCGCCTGGCCGATTCCGGCCTGACCGTGGTCGAGTCCGGCAGCTTCGTGTCGCCGAAATGGGTGCCGCAGATGGCCGACACCGAGGAGATCCTGGCGGTCATCCGGCGCAAGCCGGGCGTCGTCTATCCCGTGCTGGTGCCGAACATGAAGGGCATGGAGGCGGCCGAGGCCGCGACCGGGGTCGAGGAGATCGCGGTCTTCGCCGCCGCGTCCGAAAGCTTCTCGCGCCGGAACATCAACTGCTCGATCGAGGAAAGCGTGGCGCGCTTCCAGCCCGTGGCCGAGCGCGCTGAGAAGCTGCGCTGGCGCGTGCGCGGCTACATCTCCTGCGTCATCGACTGCCCCTACGAGGGCGCGATCGCGCCGGCGGCCGTGGCGTCGGTCGCCGAGAAGCTGCTGGCCATGGGCTGCTACGAGATCTCGCTCGGCGACACGATCGGCACCGGCACGCCGGCGCGCGCCCAGGCAATGATCGAGGCGGTGGCGGCGAAGGTGCCGCGCGACAGGATCGCGGTGCATTACCACGACACCTATGGCCAGGCGGTGGCGAATATCCTCGCGTCGCTGGAGCTGGGGGTCGCCGTGGTCGACAGCTCGGTCGCCGGCCTCGGCGGCTGTCCCTATGCGAAGGGTGCCACCGGCAATGTTGCGAGCGAGGACGTGCTCTACCTGCTGAACGGCCTCGGCATCGAGACCGGCGTCGATCTCGACAAGCTCGCCTCGGCCGGGCGGTTCATCTCAGGCGCACTCGGCCGCGCGCCCGCGGCCGGCGTGGCGCAGGCGCTTGCCGCCCGTGCCTGAAGAACCTCGCCCGCCAACGGATGGCGGCGCCGTCCAGCGCCAGCGCGGCTTCTTCGGCCGCCGCTCGGTGCTGGAGTCCTCCGGCGCGGTGAAGCCGTCCGAGCCGCCGAACCCGCCGCAACCCGAGGCCGCGCCCGAGCCGGAAACGCCGCCGCCGAACACCAAGGCCGGTCGCAAGGCCGCCCGCAAGGCGGCGGCGCGCAAGGCGATGGCCGAGCGCGGGCCGGAAGCCGAGATGCGCAGCCGCCGGCGCACGGGCAAGGTCGGCCTCGTGCTGCTGGGCGCGGCGGCAATCGGCGTGGCTGGCGCATGGACGGCCGACCGCTGGATGCAGCCGCGCTGCGACCCGGCGATCGACCCCACCTGCCAGCAGGCGAAATCCTCCGCGTCGTCGGGCGGCGGCACCAGCGCATCGCGGAGCAGTTCGCGGCCGTCCAGCACGCGGTCGGGCAGCCGCGGAAGCTGGTTCTCGTGGGGCGACAGCGACGGCGGCAGCAGCGCCATCGCCGGCGGCAGCGGCGCCGCCACCGTCTTCGGCACGACGCGCCGGGTCGAGCAGTCCACGATCAGGCGCGGCGGCTTCGGCTCGGTCGGCCGCTTCTTCTCCTCGGGCGGCTGATGCGGCGCGTCCGCGTCGACGGCCGGCCGGGCTGGCGCCAGCGCCAGGAGGAGCTCGGCTTCACCTTCCACTCGGTCGGCGGCCGCTACTGGGTCGAGGACTTCGCCTACGAGCTCAGCGCCGCCGAGGTCGACGTGCTCGAGTCCGCGAGCAACGAACTCGAGCGGATCTGCCTCGAGGCGGTGGAGCGCGTGGTGGCGGAGAGCCTGTTTGCGCGCCTCAACATCGACGCGCATGGCGCCGCGCTCGCCACCAAGAGCTGGCGGGCGAGGCAGCGCAACGTGGTCGGCCGCTTCGACCTGCATTTCGACGGTTCGGCCCCGCCCAGGCTCTACGAGTACAACGCCGACACGCCGACCGCGCTGTTCGAGGCCGCCGTGGTGCAATGGCACTGGTTCGAGGAGCTGAAGATCCGGGGCGACCAGTTCAACTCGATCCACGAGCGGCTGATCGAGGCGTGGAAGGCCTGCGGCGTCGGCCGCGAGACGCTCTACTTCACCTGCGATCCCGACAGCGACGAGGACCTGGTCACGACCGAGTACCTGCGCGACACCTGCACCCAGGCGGGGCGCACGACCGACTTCATCGCGCTCGGCGACATCGGCCTGGATGGAGGCCGGCTCTTCGACCTGCAGAGCAGGCGGATCGCGGCGCTGTTCAAGCTCTATCCCTGGGAATGGCTGCTGCAGGACGATTTCGGCAAGCTGATCGGCGACGACACGGCGACGTTCTTCGAGCCGGCCTGGAAGATGATCCTGTCGAACAAGGGCATCCTGGCGATCCTCTGGGAGATGTTCCCCGGCCATCCGAACCTGCTGCCGGCATCGTTCGAGCCCGGGCGGATCGAGGGCACGGTGGTGCGCAAGCCGCTCTTGAGCCGCGAGGGCGCCAATGTCGCGGTCGAGCGCGACGGCGCGATCGTCGAGTCCGACGGGCCCTATCGCGGCCCCTATGTCTACCAGTCAGCATTGCCGCCGCCCGTGTTCGACGGCAACCACGCGGTGGTCGGCTCGTGGATGGTCGCCTCGCAATCCGCCGGCATCGGCATCCGCGAGGACGACACGCCGGTGACGCTCAACACCAGCCGCTTCGTGCCGCATTATTTCCGATGAGCATGGGCCGCCACTTCTTTTCTCTACGTCATGGCCGGCCTCCGAGCCGGCCATCCACGCCTCATCTTGCCGCGCCGCTCGGCGTGGATGCCCGGGTCAAGCCCGGGCATAACGGGAAGTGGTGCGTGCTGAGCGGCCGGGACAAGCCTGGGCATGACGTGTAGAACCTGAATCCTTCTCCAGGGGGACGCCGCATGAGCTATCTGACCACCCTGCCGAACTTCGCGCTCGCCTTCGGCGCCAGCCTGCTGGCGCTGGGCGTCGCGATCGCGATCTACGTCGTGGTCACGCCGATCCGCGAGTTCACCCTGGTCGAGCAGGGCAACAACGCCGCGGCGATCAGCCTGGGCGGCGCGCTGTTGGGGCTCGCTGCCCCCATCGCCAGCGCCATCGCCCATAGCCGCGACCTGGTCGACCTCCTGGTCTGGTCGCTCGTGGCCCTGGTGGCGCAGCTCCTGGTCCATGTCGCGGTCAACCTGTGCTGGCGCGGGGTGTCGCGCCAGATCGCCGCGGGCAGCCATTCCCACGCCATCGTGCTTGCCGCGCTCAGCGTCGCGGTCGGCCTCGTCAATGCCGCCTGCCTGACGCCCTAGCGGCGGCGGCGCGCAGCACGGCCTGGCGCGCAACCTCGCCGACCGAGCCGGCGACGAGGCCCCAGAACGGGTCCAGCCACAGGGTCGCGGCCGCGGTGGCGGCGATCACCGGCCAGCAGGACGGCTTGGAATCGACCAGGCGGCGGGTCAGCGCCAGCTCGCCCGAGGCGACCAGCAGCAGCGCCCCCAGCCCGGCGGTCGGCACCAGGGTCAGGGCTGCGATTCCCGTCCCCTGGGGCAGCAGCGCGAGGATCAGCAGCGCCGCGCCCAGCAGCAGCGGCGCGGTGCCGCTGCGCGCGCCGAAGCGGTGATGCGCCGCCAGGCCGGCCGCGCCGTGGCACATCGGCAGGGCGCCGAGCGGCGCCAGCGCCAGGTTGGCGAGGCCGCTGGTGATCGACAGCCGCGCCGGCGTCACGCCCCGGGCGGCGTCGCCGAAATAGTCGCGCGCGACCAGCGCGGTCAGCAGCACGGCGTTCGTCAGCGTCAGCGAGAGCTGCGGCAGGGCGTAGATCGACAGCACGCGGTCCCACTGGTCGGGCGGCGGCAGTCCCGGCAGGGCGAAGCCGGCGGCGGCCGGGATCGCCAGGCGCGGCGCGTCGAACGCCGCGCCCAGCGCGATCGCGGCGCCGAGCGCCAGCAGCGCGGCCGGCAGCCGCAGGGCCAGGAGTCCCAGCAGCAGCGCGATCGTGATCGCGCCAAGCGCGGGTGCGGTCGCCATCAGCGCCAGGGCGACCCGGGCCAGCGCCAGGCCGAGGCCGAGCTGCAGCCCGGCCAGCACCGACTGCGGCACCAGCCGCGCCAGGCGGTCGATCCACCCGGTCAGCCCCAGCACCAGCAGCACGGCGCCCACCGCCGCGCCGCCGGCCGCCAGCATCGCCGGGGCCAGCATCGCCGGGGCGTCTGCGCCGGCGCTCGCGGCGGCGCCGGTCACCAGCACCGCGGCCATGGCCTTCATCGGCTGCACCGGAAGCGGCAGCCGGTAGTAGAGCGCGGTCGCGATGTAGAACAGCGCGAAGCCCAGCAGCACCGGCATCGGCGCCAGGCCGGCGACGGCGATCGCGCCCAGCATCAGCGGCAGCAGCGTGCCGAGATCGCCCAGCGCGCCGCTCGCCTCGCGCAGGCTCCAGACGAATTGCGTGCCCCTCGGCCCTGGCATGCCGGCTCCCCGTTGGCGATGCGGCGGCCGGCAGTCTAAGGTTTGCCGCGCCGCACCGTCCATCGATACCCGATCCGATCCGGACTTAAGACCCCATGCTTCGTCGCCTTGCCGTCCTTGCGGTGGCGCTCGCCGCCGCCGGCCTGCTGATCGCCCCGTCCCTCCTGGCGCTGTCGCCGGGCCTGGCGTTGTCGCCCGCCGACGCGACGCAGATGCGCGCCGCCGGCCTGGTGCTGCTGACGCTGGGCTTCTGGGCCATGGTCGTGCTGCCCGAGTTCATGACCGCGCTGATCTTCTTCCTGGTGGCGATGGTGCTGCACATCGCCCCCCCCACTGCCGTGTTCTCGGGCTTCTCGTCGACCGCCTGGTGGCTCGTCTTCGGCGGCATGATCGTCGGCGCGGCAGTCGAGAAGACCGGGCTGGGCAAGCGCCTCGCGCGCGCGGTGTTCGGCCATCTGGGCAATTCCTACCCGCAGGCCGTGGCGGCGGTGGCGCTGGCCGCGGTGGCGCTCGGCTTCCTGATGCCCTCGACCATGGGGCGGGTCGTGCTGCTGATGCCGATCGTGATCGCGCTCAGCGACCGCATCGGCTTCGCGCCCGGCAGCCGCGGCCGGCTGGGCCTGGCGATGACCGCGGCGCTCGCCACCTACGTGCCGACCACGGGCATCCTGCCGGCCAGCGTGCCGACCTCGGTGCTCGTCGGCGCGGCCGAGCAGCTCTACGGCATCAAGCTCACCTACGGGCCCTTCCTCCTGCAGCACTTTCCCGTCCTCGGCCTCGGCTACGTGGCGATCCTGGTGCCGGCCGCGACGATGCTGTTCCGCGACACGCCGAAGCCCAGGCCCGACGACGCGACGCCGGCGCCGATGGGGCGGGAGGAGCGGACGCTTTCGTGGCTGCTCGCCGTGGCGCTGGTCGTCTACGCGCTCGACTTCCTGCACCACGTCTCGCCGGCCTGGGTCTCGCTTGGCGCCGGACTCGCGCTGCTGCTGCCCGGCATCGCGATCGTGTCGCCCAAGCTCTTCGGCGAGCGCGTGAACATCGCGGTGCTGGTCTATGTCGCGGCGATCATCGGCATCGGCGGCGTGGTCGAGCAGACCGGCCTCGGGGCGCGCATCGGCGTGCTCTTGATCCAGGCCGCCGGCCTCGCGCCCGGTCACGACGCCTACAACTTCGCCGCGATCGTCGTGCTCGCCGTCTTGATCGGCATCCTGACCACGCTGATCCCGATCCCGGCCGTGCTCGGCGCGCTCGCCGGCGACATCGCCCAGGCCTCGGGCTTCGAGGTCACGACCGTGCTGATGATCTACGTCATCGGCTACGCCACGGTGCTGCTGCCCTACCAGTCCGGGCCGCTGGTGGTGGCGATGCAGCTCGGCGGCGTGCCGGCGCGCCAGGGGGCGCGGCTGACCCTGGTCATGGGATCGGCGACCGTGCTCGTGCTCGCGCCGCTCGCCTATATGTGGTGGTCGCTGCTCGGGCTGGTGCGGTGAGGGCGATCGGGTAAGGTCGGGTCATGGCTCAATCCAGCTCATCCCTGAAGAAGTCGAAGGCAAAGCGGGACCACTTGCCGGCCAAGATGCCGAAGCGGCCGAAGCCCGTCGCAGCGAAGAAGCGCGCCCAAATGCCGGCGAAGCCGCGCGCCAAGATGCCGGCGAAGATCGCGAAGCGGCCGGCAGGCCCGAAGCTCGCGCGCCACCCCGGCCCCGAGCCGGTGCTGCACCTGATCAAGCTCTGCGTCGGCTGCACCGACATCGCCGATCTTCGCGCCTGGCAGAAGCAGCGCCGGGCCGAGGCCAAGCGCCGCTACAATATCCACGTGACCCGCGCCTTTCCCAAGCGGGGCGAGGAGTTGCTGGCGGGCGGCTCGCTCTACTGGGTGATCCAGGGACGGATTCGCGTGCGCCAGCGCCTGATCGGCATCGGCGAGCATGTCGGCAACCGCAACGACGAGGGCGGCATCCCGCACTGCGAGCTGCAGCTCGATCCCAGGCTGATCGAGGTCCAGGCCCGGCACCACCGGCCGTTCCAGGGCTGGCGCTACCTGGAGCCCAAGGACGCGCCGCCCGATCTTGGGGATCGGTCGGGGCGCGGCGATGCGTTGCCACCAGCCCTAGAGGCCGAACTGCGAGAGCTTGGGCTCCTATAGGGGGGTGTGCGCCATGGGGGCGCGGACTCCTCCGATTTGATCATGGCTCACCCGCGCGATCGTTCATCGATCGCTTGCCGTCGCGGACCGGAGCTGCATCAAGCTGCACTGCGGCAAGGGTTTTCGCAGGCGCGGCGGCCGTGAAACGGACGTTGGGAAAATTTTGCGATTTCGCGATTTTTCCCCGCTTTCCCCGTTGCATGACAAAATCACCGGGGCTAGTATCCGCGCCCTTGCACACGCTCGACCGGGCGCGGGCAAGCAATCGATGAAGCTTTCGGCTGGTGATCGGCCCGTCCTCAAAGAGGGCCGCTAAACCTGCTGCGATGTTTGAAATCCGAATAGGTCTATAGGAAGGGATACGTGGACGGCGGGTCTCGGGTGCTTGGGTGCGCTTGGGTTTGCCTGCTGTCTTTTGTTTCTCTGATGCGTTTACGCTTATGAGTATGGAAAGACAGCGGGTTTGATACCGTTGGGCGTTTCGGGGCTGGGCTTGCCTGGCCGGAAGGATTGATTGCGCGAGCGATCGGTCTGGAGAGATGCCTGCACTAACCTGAGAGTTTGATCCTGGCTCAGAACGAACGCTGGCGGCATGCCTAACACATGCAAGTCGAGCGCCCGTAGCAATACGGGAGC
>JAEULC010000188.1 GCA_016792605.1 Rhodospirillales bacterium | reverse complement strand
AGCGCCGCGACCAGCGCCAGCGCGGTGATCGCGACCAGGATCGGCACGGGCGAGAGGTAGGCGATGTTGGGCCAGGTGAACCAGCGATCTGCGATCGCCGGCGAGTGGAACGGGGTCCACAGGCTGACCGCGCCGATGAAGCACAGCACGATGCCGCCCAAGGGCGTCATCAGCCGGAAGAAGCGGTCCTGCAGCCGGTCCTCGGTCTTCATGATCAGCCAGCCGCAGCCCAGCATGGCGTAGCCCGCGACTAGGCCCAGGCCGGTCATGATCGTGAACGGCGTCAGCCAGTCGAACGGTCCGCCGGCGAAGCTGCGCCCCACCACCGTGATGCCTTGTACGAAAGCGCCCAGGGCCACGCCCTGGGTGAAGGCGGCGACGGTCGAGCCCGCGGCGAAGGCCACGTCCCACAGGCCGCGCGAGGTGCGGGCCTTGAAGCGGAACTCGAACGCCACGCCGCGGAAGATCAGCGCGATCAGCATCAGCGACAAGGGCAGGTAGAGCGCGGGCAGGATCACGGCATAGGCCAGCGGGAAGGCGCCGAACAGGCCCGCGCCGCCCAGCACCAGCCAGGTCTCGTTGCCGTCCCAGACCGGCGCGATCGAGTTCATCATCCGGTCGCGGTCGTGGCGGTCCTTGAGGAACGGGAACAGGATGCCGACGCCCAGGTCGAACCCGTCCATGACCACGTACATCAGCACGCCGAAGGCGATGATGACCGCCCAGACCAGCGGCAGGTCGAGGCCGTGAAGCCACTGGCTCATGCCCGGCCCTCGCCCGGCGCGGCGGCGAGCGGGCGCAGGCCGCCCGCCGCCTCGCTTTCGGTCGGCGGGGCGGTCGGCTGCACCACCTCGGGCCCGGCCATCATCAGCCGCATCAGGTAGTAGGTGCCGATGCCGAAGACGACGAAGTAGACGACGACGAAGGTCGCCAGCGTGACCGCCACGTTGGCCGGCAGCACCGGCGAGATGCCGTCCGCCGTGCGCAGGTGGCCGTAGACCAGCCAGGGCTGGCGGCCCATCTCGGTGGTGATCCAGCCGGCGAGCAGCGCCACGAAGCCCGACGGGCCCATGGCGATGCAGGCCCTGTGGAACAGCGGCGCCTCGTAGAGCCGGTCGCGCCAGCGCAGGAACAGCGACACGATCCCGACCAGGATCATCAGCATGCCGATGCCGACCATGACGCGGAACGACCAGAACACCGCGGTCGAATTCGGCCGCTGGTCCCGGGGCCAGTCCTTCAGCCCCTTCACCTCGCCGTTGAGGTCGTGGGTCAGAATCAGCGATCCCAGCTTGGGGACGGCGATGCCGTAGCGCGTCTCCTCGCGCTCCATGTCGGGCCAGCCGAAGAGGTAGAGCGGCATGCCGCGCGACGTCTCCCAGTGCCCCTCCATCGCCGCGATCTTGGCCGGCTGGTGCTCCAGCGTGTTGAGCCCGTGCTGGTCGCCGACGAAAAGCTGGATCGGCGCCACGATCGCCGCCATCCACATGGCCATCGAGAACATGACCCGCGCCGCCTCGTCGTAGCGGTCGCGCCGAAGGTGCCAGGCGCCGACCGCGCCGACGACGAAGGCGGTGACGAGATAGGCCGCCAGCACCATGTGGACCAAGCGATAGGGAAAGGACGGGTTGAAGATCACCGCCCACCAGTCGACCGGCACGAACAGCCCGTCGCGGATCGCGTAGCCCTGCGGCGTGTGCATCCAGCTATTGGCCGACAGGATCCAGAAGCTCGAGATCAGCGTGCCGACCGCGACCATGCAGGTGGCGAAGAAATGCAGGCCGCGCCCGACCTTGTCCCAGCCGAACAGCATCACGCCGAGGAAGCCGGCCTCGAGGAAAAAGGCGGTCATGACCTCGTAGGCGAGCAGCGGGCCCAGGATGTTGCCGGTGATGTCGGAGAACCGGCTCCAGTTCGTGCCGAACTGGTAGCTCATGACGATGCCTGACACGACGCCCATGCCGAAGGTCACGGCGAAGATCGCCAGCCAGAACTTGTAGAGCCGCCGGAACACCGGCCGCCCGGTCCACAGGAACAGGCCCTCGAGCACGGCGAGGTAGGAGGCGAGCCCTATCGTGAAGGCCGGGAACAGGATGTGAAACGACACGGTGAAGGCGAACTGGATGCGCGCCAGGTCGACCGCGTCGAGCGTGGACATCGATGCCTCCTGCGTCACGCGGCGGATCGACCGGCCGAGCGCCGCGCCGTCGCCTTGGCTGGACTATAGGATGCCGCCCCGGCGCCTGCCAGGGCAGGACTACTGGGTGCGACGATCGGCGCTGGGAGGACACTCCAATGGGTCGCTGCTGCTCAACGTTGCTAAGCAGTTTTCCTTGCGCGCTTGCTCTGCAGCCTGGGGCTATTCGACTTTCGTCGCTTCGATTGCGCCTTCTTGACTGACGATCGCCTAGTTTTCTGCGTTCCCTGCTTCTTTTCGTTCTCCGCGCGCAACGCCTTAGGCGTGAGGTGCGGGTGCGACAGGAGCAGGGGAGCCATGGCGCGTGTCCACAGCTCCCCCATGACTTGGCCGACTGCTGCGCGATAGGCGTTGAACTCCCCCGCGCTGCCCTTCGCCTTGACGATCGCGATCGATCGATCGAGCGATGCGCCTGTCCCGACCAGGGCTCGCAGGATCGTCGCGGCAAGTTTCTGATCGCGCAGCACGACGCCTCCCAACAAGAGAATGGAGTTTCGCAACAGTACCGCAGTCAGGCGCTACCGCAATTCGACGGCGTATTCGGCCACGGGCGGCAGTTCTTTCACCAGGCCTTTCTCCTTCAGGAAGGCGGCGAAGCGTTCGTAGCGGCCGTTGTCCATCGCCGCCGGGCGCTTGTCGAAACGGGGCAGGGTGTCGCGCCAGGCGCGCTTGTTGAGCTCGTCGTTGAGATCCTTGTGGCGCTGGATGAACAGGGTCCAGCTCTCGTCCGGGTTGTTGATCAGGAACATCACGCCGCGCTCCAGCGCCGCGACGAAGCGGCGGAGCTTCGGGTCGGCGAGCTTGGCCTTGTTGGCGACGACGATCAGCTCGTCATAGACCGGGACGCCTTCCTCCTCGACATAGAAGGCGCGGCCGGGCCTGCCTTCGATCGCGAGTTGGTTCAGCTCGAAATTGCGGTAGGCGCCGGTGACGGCGTCGACGCGGCCGGCGGCCAGCGCCTGGCCGAGGGCGAAGTTGACGTTGATCATCTCGACGTCTTTCAACGAGAGGCCGTGCTTGGCAAGCACCGTGCCGAGAATCGCCTCCTCGGTTCCGGCGACGGAGAAGCCGACCTTCTTGCCCTTCAGGTCCTTGATCGACTTGATCGGCCCGTCCTTCAGCACGACGATGCTGTTGAGCGGCGTCGAGATCAGCGTCGCGATGCGCACCAGCGGCAGGCCCTGGCCGACCTGGATCTGGTGCGTCGGCTGGTAGGAGACGGCGAGGTCGGCGCGGCCGGCGGCGACCAGCTTGGGCGGATCGCTGGGATCGGCCGGCGGCACGATCTCGACCTCGAGCCCGGCCTCGGCGAAGTAGCCCTTCTGCGCCGCGACGATGATCGGCGCGTGGTCCGGGTTCACGAACCAGTCCAGGATCAAGCTCAGCTTGTCGGCGGCATGCGCGTTGGGCGCGGCAAGCGCGAGGGCGGCGGCGAGCAGCAGGCGTTTCATGGTCTTTCTCCTTCGGATCAGTCGTCGTCGGGCACCCGGTCGGGGGCCCAGGAAATCAGGCGGCGCAGCGCGGCATCGACAGCGGCGTAGAGCGCGATCGCGAACACGGCCAGCACCAGCAAGGCGGCGAACAGCATGTCGATCTGCATGCGCGCATTGGACTGCAGCATC
>JAEULC010000182.1 GCA_016792605.1 Rhodospirillales bacterium | reverse complement strand
GTCAGCCGCGCGGAGAAGGTCGGCGGCCTGCTCGGCTGGCGGCCGCTGATGCCGGTGACGCAGTACGCGACGGTGAAGCGCTAGATGCGGCGCCTCGCCCTGGGCGTCGGCTGCCAGCGCGGCGCCAGCGCCGCGGAGCTGGAAACGCTCGTGCGCCGCACGCTGGCGGCGCATGCGCTGGAGGATGCGGCGGTCGCCCTGCTCTGTTCGATCGACACCAGGAAGGACGAGCCGGCAGTGCGCGCCCTGGCGCAGCGCCTTGATGTGCCGACGCGCTTCTATTCGGCAGAACGGCTGGAGCACGAGACGCCGCGCCTTGCCACGCCGTCGGACGCGGTGTTCCGCATCGTCGGCTGCCACGGCGTGGCGGAAGGCGCCGCGCTCGCGGCCGCGGGCGCCGGCGGCGCGCTTCTGGTACCCAAGCACGCATCGCGCCGCGCCACCTGCGCCGTCGCGGTCATGGGATCCGCATGAGCATCGTCCACTTCATCGGCGCCGGCCCGGGCGCGCCCGATCTCATCACCGTGCGTGGACTGAACCTGATCCGCCGCTGCCCGGTCGTACTCTACGCCGGCTCGCTGGTGCCGCGCGCGGTGGTCGCCGAAGCGCCGCCCGGCGCGCGGGTGATCGACACGGCGCCGCTCGACCTCGATCAGATCGTCGCCGAGATCCAGGCAGCGGTCGCAGCCGGGCACGAGGTCGCGCGCGTGCATTCCGGCGATCCGTCGCTCTACGGCGCGACGGCCGAGCAGATGCGTCGCCTCGACGCGCTGGGCATTTCCTATGACGTCACGCCCGGCGTGCCGGCCTATGCCGCCGCCGCCGCCGCGCTCAAGGCCGAGTTGACCCTGCCCGGCGTCAGCCAGACGGTCATCCTGACCCGCACCGCCGAGCGCGCCTCGGCCATGCCGTCGGGCGAAGAGCTGGAGTCCCTGGCGAGGAGCGGCGCGACGCTGGCGATCCATCTCTCGATCAAGAACATCGCCAGGATCGTGCGTGAGCTGACACCACACTACGGCGCCGACTGCCCGGTGGCGATTGCGGCGCGCGTGAGCTGGCCCGACGAGGCTGTTCTGCGCGGCACGCTGGCGGATATCGAGGCCAAGGCAAGGGAGAGCGGCATCGCTCGGACTGCCGTGATCCTGGTCGGGCGGGTGCTGGACCAGCAGGGATTCACCGACAGCCGACTTTACGCGGCCGACCACGACCGCGCGTTGAAGCCGAGGCGCTGAGCAACTACCGCGCGCCGGCCTTCTTCAGCATCGCCGGCACCTGGGCATTGCGCGACTCGTTCGACCACATCAACGCGGTGCGGCCTGTATGGTCGGTCAGGTTCACGTCCGCCTTCGCCGCAATGAGCAGCCGCACGACCTCCTCGAAGCCGCGGCGCGACGCGATCATCAAGGCGCTGGTGCCCTGGCGGTCAATGTCGTTCGGCGGCGCGCCCGCCTTCAGCAAGGCCTCGACCGCCTCGGGATGGCCGCCTGCCGATGCCCAGAACAGCGGCGTGCGGCCTTCGCGATCCTTGAGGCGCACATTGCCCTTGTTCTGCACCAGCAACTCGATCACCTCGACATGATTTCCCATCGCCGCGTACATCAGCGCGGTCTGCCCGGCGCTGTTCGAGGTGTTGGCGCTCTGGCCGCGGACCAGCGACTTGTAGACGTTCTCGCGGCGGCCGTTCTTGGCGTCCTCCAGGAACTCGGTATCGGGCAGCGAGAGTTGCGCCCAGGCGATGCCCGGCCCGGCCGCCAGCATGACGGCCAGCAGCAGGAGTCGAAGGAGCGACGAGAGCGTGTTCTTCATGGGGCCTTCCCCTTATGGACCTGGCTAGACTGCGTCACCGGCCGCCCCGGTTGCAAGCGCCTCGGCGCGCAGCACGATCCGGGGCTCCAGCCAGGCCATGGCGTCCGCAATTGTGGCGACCAGCGGCGGCGCGGGCGGCGGCGGCCGCTCGATCATCACCACCGGCAGGCCCAGGCGGCGCGCTGCCTCGATCTTGGCGCCCGCCCCGGTCCCGCCGCTCTGCCGGCTGACGACGACGTCGATGCGGTGGTCGCGCAGCAGCGCCTCCTCGGCGGCAAGGTCGAAGGGGCCGCGCGCCTGCAGGAACCGGCCGTTCGTCAGGGTCCGGTCGGGCGGATTGATGCCGCGCAGCAGCAACCAGGTATCGGCGAGGGTGAGGAACGGTGCCAGGTCGCGGGCGCCAAGCGCCAGGAAGACGCGCCTGCCCAGGGCCGGGACCGCCGCCGCCGCATCGGCCGGCGAGCCAACCGCGATCCAGCGGTCCCCATCCTGTTTTGCCCAGGGCGGACGCGACAGGCGACAGCGCGGCACGGCATCGGCGGCGCAGGCCGCGGCGGCGTTCGCCTGCATGTGGCGCGCGAAGGGATGGGTGGCGTCGATCATCGCGTCGATCCGCTCGTCGCGCAGAAAGCGCCGCAGCCCCTCGACGCCGCCGAACCCGCCGACGCGCACGCGGCCGGGCGGCAGCACCGGATCGTCGACGACCCCGGCCAGGGACGACAGAACGTCGAGCCGGTCGCCGAAGCGCTCGATCGCGGCGCGGGCCAGGCCGCGCCCCTCGGTCGTGCCGCCGAGGATGAGGAGGCGGAACTCAGCCACGCGCCTGCCCGATCACCGCGCCGTCGCGGTCGAACACCAGCACCTCGACCGCCACGTCGCCGCCAAGCGCGGCCATTGCCGTGGCGCGCGCGCCGCGCGCGATCGGGTCGCCGAGCCTGACGCCCCCGGCGTCGGCCAGCGCCAGCGCCTCGCCCGCGCCGGCGGCTTGCGCCACCTCGGCGACCAGATCGGCGCTGCCGCCCAGGCGCTGCGTCAGGTTGGCGAGTTCGGTAAGGTCGACGCTCGACCGGCTGGAATGCAAGTCGAGATGGCCTTGCGCGAGCTTCGACAGCTTGGCGAAGCCGCCGGCAATCGTCAGCCGCGACACGGGATGCTGGCGAAGGTATTTCAGAAGCCCGCCGACGAAATCGCCCATGTCGATCAGCGCCTGCTCGGGCGCGCCGAACATCGCCTGCGCCGCGCGCTCGGAGTTCGCGCCCGTGGCAGCGATCAGGTGGTCGATACCGGCCGCGCGCGCCACGTCGACGCCGCGATGGATGGCGTGGATCCAGGAGGAACAGGAGTAAGGGATCACCACGCCCGTCGTGCCCAGGACCGACAAGCCGCCGACGATGCCGAGGCGGGCGTTCATCGTGCGCTTCGCCAGGTCCTGGCCGCCCGGGATCGCCACGGTGATCTCGATGTCCGCCGGCCCGCCCAGCACCTCAGCGGCGTCGACGATCGCCTCGGTCATCATGCCGCGCGGGCCGGGATTGATCGCCGGCTCGCCCACCGCCAGGGCCAGGCCGGGGCGGGTGACGGTCCCGACCCCGTCGCCGGCGCGAAACGTCACACCGCTGCCGGGCGGTCCGCGGCGAACCGAGGCGAGGACCAGGGCGCCATGGGTCACGTCGGGATCGTCGCCGGCATCCTTGACGACTCCCGCGGTCGCGGTGTCTCCGACCAGTTCCGCCCGGCCGAGCGCGAAGCTGGGACGCTGGCCCTGCGGCAGGCGGATCGTCACCGGGTCGGGAAAATGCCCGGTCACCAGCGCCTCGTAGGCCGCGCGCGCGGCGGCCGTGGCGCAGGCCCCGGTCGTCCAGCCGCGCCGCAGCTCCCCCTCTGGCTTCCGGGATGCGCTCATGCGCCGGATGGTAGCCCTGTCCGGGGCGGCGGTGTAGGGTCCGGCGCATGACGGTTCCCGAGACCCCTGGCGGCTTCGAAGCCCCGGATTTCGCAGCAGGATCGGTGTGGCTGGTCGGCGCCGGCCCCGGCGAGCCTGGCCTTTTGACCCTGCTGGCTCTGCACGCCCTGCGCTTTGCCGACGTGGTGGTCTACGACGCCCTGGTCGACCCCCGGATCCTGGACCTGGCCGGCCCCACCGCCCAGCGCATCCATGCCGGCAAGCGCGGCGGCAAGCCCTCGCCGAGCCAGCCCGACATCTCGGACCGGCTCGTCCGCCTGGCGCGCGAGGGCAATCGCGTGCTGCGGCTGAAGGGCGGCGATCCGTTCGTGTTCGGCCGCGGCGGCGAGGAGGCGCTGGCGCTGGTCGCCGCCGGCGTCCCGTTCCGCGTGGTGCCCGGCATCTCGGCGGGAATCGGCGGCCTCGCCTATGCCGGCATCCCGGTGACGCATCGCGACAGCAACTCGGCCGTCACCTTCGTCACCGGCCACAACACCAATGGCGAAGTGCCGGACGGGCTCGACTGGCACGCGCTCGCCACGGGGTCGCCGGTGCTGGTGTTCTACATGGCGCTGAAGCACCTGGGCCAGATCCGGGGCCACCTGCTGGAAGCCGGGCGGCCGGCGCAGGAGCCGGTCGCGATCGTGTCGAAGGCGTCGACGCCGGAGCAGCGCGTGCTCGAGACCACGTTAGGGGACTGCCTGCGCGACGCGGAGGGCTCGGGCATCGAGCCGCCGGCGCTGCTGGTCGTGGGCGAGGTGGTGCGGTTGCGCGCCGGCCTCGACTGGCTCGGCGCACTCACGCAGGGCATCGCGCTCAACCCCGACCCGCTTGGCGTGAAGCGGCAACAGAAGGCTGGCTGATGTCGAAACTGCTGCCCTGCCCATTGACGATCTGCGGCGTCGAAGAACTCGACGGTTTCGCCAAGGTCGGCGTCAGCCACGTGCTGTCGATCCTCGATCCGGCGGATCCCGAGCCGCCGGTCTTCGAGCGCTTTCGCCCGCACCGGCGGACATCGCTGCGATTCCACGACGTCGTCGTCCCGGTCGACGGGCACCAGCTTCCGGGTGAGGCGGATGTCGAGCGCATCCTGGAATTCGGCCGCGAGTTCTCGTCGAGCGAGCCGCTGCACCTGCTGGTTCACTGCTACGCCGGCGTGTCGCGATCGACCGCGGCGTCGCTGATCCTGATGGCCCAGGCCAATCCCGGGCGCGAGGCCGCGCTGTTCGACGAGCTGATCGAAATCCGGCCGCGGGCATGGCCCAACAGCCGCATGGTCGGCTTCGCCGACGACCTCCTGGGCTGCAACGGCCGCCTGAAGGCCGCGCTGCAGGACCATTACCGCGCCACGCTCACCCGCGCCCCGGCCGTGGCCCAGATGATCCGCGGCATCGCGCATCGCGCGCACGAAGTGCCGGAAGGCTAAGGCTCGCCCTCCGGCATGCCGGCCTTGCGCAAGCCTTCGAGGTAACGCGCGAAGCGTTGCGCGTATATCTCGGCGGACGGGCGCCCGATGCGCTTCATCTGCGCCAAGCTTCGCGCTCCGCCGTTGGCCGTGAACCGCTCCAGCGCGGCGCGCGCCTCGTCCGCCCGGCCGAGATGGGCGAGGGCAGCCGCCATCACCGCGTAGTTCATCGGGTGGCGGGGATTGTCGGTGGTGCCGGTGCGCGCCTCGCGAACTGCGGCGGCGTCATTGCCAAGCAGCAGGTAGGCCACGGCCAGGTTGCTGCGCCATACGCCGGCCAGGCCTTCGCGCGGACTCAGGCGAAAGGCGCGCTCGATCAGCCCGACCGCGGCAGCGGGGTTGCCGTCGAACGTCTCGACGATGCCGAGCCAGAAATAGGCCGGCGCATAGTTCGGATTCAGCTCCAGGCAGCGTTCGAACAATCGCCTTGCCCGTTCGAACTCGTTGTTGAAGTGCGCCGCGTAGCCGAGGACGTAGTGCGCGTCGGTGCTGCCGGGATCGAGTGCCACGGCACGTTCGCCGGCCGCGAGCGCCGCCTGGATCGACTCCGGCCGCGAGGCGCTCCAGCCATAGGTGGCCCCCCGCATATGGACGTAGGCCATGCCGGCCCAGGCCTCGGCATTGTTCGGGTCCAAGGCAAGCGCCCGCTCCAGGATCGGCCTTGCCTCTTCGTTCGTGTCGCGCGTCTGCGGCTTGTTGAACAGGATCGCCATGCCCTGGGTCGCCAGATCCTCGGCGCCGAGATTCTGCGACCGACCACGCGCGGCGCGGCGGCTTACGCTCTCCTTCAGCTCCAGGTTCAGTGTCCGCGCGATCCGGCCGGTGATCTCGTCCTGCAGCCGGAACCGGTCCGCGACCGGAATATCGAAGCGGTCGGCCCAGGACTGCGCGCCACCCTCGGCGTCGACGAGCTGCACGTTGATGCGCAGCTGGTCGCCGACATGGCGGATGCTGCCTTCGAGCAGATTGGCCACGCCCAGCTCGCGCCCCGCCTGGCGCAAGTCCACGGCGCGGCCCTTGTAAGCGAAGGAGCTGTTCCGCGCGATCACGAAGGCGCCGGAGATCCGCGACAGGTCGGTGATGAGGTCCTCGGTGATGCCGTCGACGAAGGCGTCGTCCTCCGGGCGCCCGGAGAGGTTGGCGAAGGGCATGACCGCGATCGACAGGCGCGGCGCCGTCGGCGCGGCCGCATCCAGCCGCTCGGCGCGGTCGTCGGCGGGCCGCGGCGACGGCCGAAGCAACGCCAGCCCCGCCACGAGCGCCGCGACGGCGAGGGCGGCCGTGGCGCCCAGCATCGCCCATCGCCGCGCGGCCGGGCGGCGGGACAGCGGCGCGTCGGCCCGGTAGCCCGGCCCGGCGCGCAGCCGGAACACCTCCACCGGCCGGGCGATGTTCTTGACCGTCTGCGGGCCCAGGGCCTCGATCTCGAGCGCCAGGCGGTCGCGCACCTGGTCGCAGACGGCCTGAGAGACATAGACCTCGCCTGGCGCAGCCAGTTGCTCCAGCCGGGCGGCGACGTTGACGCCGTCGCCGAACACGTCGCCCCGGTCGCGGATGATGTCGCCCAGATTGACGCCGATGCGGAACTGGATCGGGCCGGCATCGGCCGCCACCGCGGCCTGGATCTCGATGGCCGTGCGAACCGCCGCCGCCGCGCTGGGGAATTCGGCCAGGAATCCGTCGCCCGTCGTCTTGACGATCCGACCGCCATGGCGCCGGACGGTCGGCTCGATCACGCGGCGACGCAGATCGGCGACGCGCTGGAAGGTTCCGGTCTCGTCGGCGCCCATCAGCCGGCTGTAGCCGGCGATGTCGGCGGCCAGGATCGCGGCCAGCCTGCGGTCGATGTCGGCCAATCGACGCCCTCCCCAGGTGCCGCGGCCGCCGCCGGCGCGCGTCAAGCCGTGGTCGGCGTCGAGCCTAGCCTCGCCGTCCGGCCGGCCACAAGCGTCCCATCGCCGGCCGCGCGCGACCGATGCGCAGCTTGCGCGCCGGTCCGGCCCGGGACTAGGGTCCGCCGCGACATCCCCGACGACGGAAGCTCATGGCGGACCCCCAGACCTTGCTGTGGCAGGCCCTGGCGCATTGCGGACAGGTGCTGCAGACCGAGGGCGGGGTGCTGGGCGCCCTGCTTCTGGCCGGGCTCCTGGGCAGCGTGAGCCACTGCGTGGGCATGTGCGGGCCCTTCGTCCTGGCGCAGGTGGGGGCCCGGCTGGAGCGCGTGCCAGCCGCCGGCATGACCGAATGGCATCGGCTGGCAGGCGCCGCCGCCGCCCCCTACCATCTGGGCCGGGCGACCACCTACGCCGCCCTGGGCGCGCTGGGCGGCGGTCTGGCGGGCGGCCTGGCAACCCTGCCGGCCCTGCGGCAACTGGCCGCGTCGCTGCTGGTGCTGGCGGCCGGCATGTTCCTGCTGGGCGCGCTGCGCCAGGTAGGGCTGTGGCCCGGCCAGGGCACCGGCGGGGCCGCGGCGCCCGGGTGGGTCGGCCGCGTGCTCGGGCCGCTCTTCGCCGCCCCGGTGGGGTGGCGGGGCTATGCGCTGGGGCTGGGCCTGGGATTCCTGCCCTGCGGCCTGCTCTACGGCGCGCTCGCGGCAGCGGCGTCGACCGGGTCGGCGCTGGCGGGCGCCCTGGGCATGGCGGGCTTTGCGCTGGGCACGGTGCCGGCGCTGGTCGCGACCGGGATGCTGGGCCACCTGGCCGCGCGGCGCTTCAAGGCGCTGGCCGGGGTGGTGGCGCCGGGGCTGATGATGGTGAACGCCGCCTTCCTGGGCTGGACCGCCTGGGGCCTGGCTTCAGGATGAAGGAACTGACATGAACCGAGACAGGCTGATCCGCTCGCTGCTGATCCTCACCATCGGCACCGCCATCGCGCTGGCGATCGGCTTGGTGGGGCGCGCGCTCTATGTCGACCCCAAGGCCGGCGGCGGGCGCGAGGCCACGGCGACCGGCGGCGCGCTGATCGGCGGGCCGTTCACGCTCACCGACCAGGACGGCAAGCGCGTCGACGAGGCGCAGTTCCGCGGCAAGCTGATGCTGGTCAATTTCGGCTACAGCTTCTGCCCCGATGTCTGCCCGACCGCGCTGCTCGACATGAGCCAGGCGATGGAGGCCCTGGGCAAGGACGCGGACAAGGTGCAGCCGATCTTCATCACCGTCGATCCCGAGCGCGACACCCCGGCCGAGCTCAAGAAGTTCCTCAGCAACTTCGATCCGCGCCTGATCGGGCTGACCGGCAGCGCGCCGGAGATCGCCGCCGCCGCCAAGGCCTACCGCGTGTTCTACGCCAGGGCCAAGGGCGCCGAGCGCGACTACTTGATGGACCACTCCGCGCTGATCTACCTGATGGACCGCAACGGCAAGTATCTGAGCCACTTCTCGGCGAACACGCGCGGCCCGGACATGGCCCAGGCAATCAAGAAATTCCTGTGAACGCGCGCGGTCCCAAGGGACTGATCATCGCCGCACCGAGCTCGGGCGCGGGCAAGACCACCGTCACCCTCGGCCTGCTGCGTCACCTGACCCGCAGCGGCGCGGCCGTCGTCTCCGCCAAGGTCGGCCCAGACTATATCGACCCGGCCTTCCACGGCGCTGCCACCGGCAAGCCATGCCGCAACCTGGACGCTTGGGCGATGCGCGACGCGACGCTGGGCGCGCTGCTGGAGGATCTCGGCGCCGATGGCGGACTGGTGGTCTGCGAGGGCGTGATGGGCCTGTTCGACGGCGCCGGGGCGCAGTCGAGCGGCTCGACCGCCGACCTTGCCGCCCGGCTCGGCTGGCCGGTCGTGCTGGTGGTCGACATCGCGCGCCAGGCGGCCTCGGCCGCCGCTGTTCTGCGCGGCTTCGCGACGCACCGGCCGGACGTCGCCGTCGCCGGCGTGATCGCCAACCGCGCCTCGGGCGAGCCCCATGCGCGCCTGGCGCTCGACGCGATGGCCGCGGCGATGCCCGCTGTCGCACGGCTCGGCTGGCTGCCGCGGCGCGAGGCGCTGCGCGTGCCGGAGCGCCACCTGGGACTGGTACAGGCGCGCGAGCATCCGTCGCTGCCCGCCTTCCTCGATGCCGCCGCGGACGATGTCGCCGCGCATCTGGACATCGCCGCCCTGGTCGCGCTGGCGCGGCCCGCCGCGGCACCCGGCGCCTGGGACGGCGCCACGCCGCTGCCGCCCCTGGGCCAGGCGATCGCCGTGGCGCGCGACGATGCGTTCGCCTTCGCCTATCCCGCGGTGCTCGCCGGATGGCGGCGCGCCGGCGCGTCGCTCGCCTTCTTCTCGCCGCTGGCCGACGAAGCACCCGCGCCGGATGCCGATGCCGTCTACCTGCCTGGCGGCTACCCGGAACTCTACCCGGGCAGGCTTGCCGCGAATCGCACGTTCCTGGACGGCGTGCGCGCCGCCGCCCACCGCGGCGCCGCGGTCTATGGCGAATGCGGCGGCTACATGGTCCTGGGCCAGGGATTGGTCGACCGCGACGGGGCGCGCCACGCCATGGCGGGGCTGCTGCCGCTGGAATCCTCCTTCGCCAGGCCGCGGCTGCAGCTCGGCTATCGGCGCGCGCGCCTGCTCGCCGACGGCGCCCTGGGCGCGGCGGGCCAGGCACTGCGCGGCCACGAATTCCACTACGCGACGGTGCTGGACGAAGGACCGGGCCAGGCGCTGTTCGCCCTCGCCGATGCCGACGGCCAAGCGCTGGGCCAGGCGGGACGCGCGGCGGGGCGCGTGGCGGGATCCTTCGTGCACCTGATCGATCGAGCGTGACGGCCGAATCACCCGCCATCGCTCCACCGGCTCGGGTGCGGAACGGCCAGGGAATCGGCCCTTTCTGGACGCGGAGTCCGGGGAACGGTATCTAGCCTCCATGCGCCCCGCCTCCACCGCGCCGCGCCGGCTGCTACAGGTCGTCTCGCCCTCGGGCGAACCGATCGCCGTCGCGCTGAAGCGCAACCCGCGCGCCCGGCGCCTGGTCCTGAGCGTCGACCCCGCCGAGGCGGCGGCGGCGCTGGTGATCCCGCCGTTCGTGTCGATCGGCGAGGCGCAGGCCTTCCTCGACAGCCGCCGCGACTGGCTGGCCAACCGCCTGGCCTCGGTACCCGCGCGCTGTCCCTTCGTCGACGGCGCCGCGATCCCGTTCCTGGGCAGGACGCTGGTCCTGCGGCACGAGGAAGGCGCGCGCGTGGCGACGCGACGCCTGGGCGAGACGCTGGTCGTCGGCGGCGCGCCCGAGCACCTCGGCCGCCGCGCGACCGACTGGCTCAAGCGCGAGGCCAAGGAGCGCTTCGCCTCGCTGGCCACGGACAAGGCCCGTGCGCTCGGCCGCGCCGCGCCGCGCGTCGCCGTGCGCGACCCGCGCCGGCAATGGGGAAGCTGCTCGGCGAACGGCACGCTGCGCCTGTCCTGGCGGTTGGTGATGGCGCCCGAGCCGGTGATCGACTATGTCGTCGCGCACGAAGTCGCGCATTTGGCGGAAATGAATCACAGCCGCGCCTTCTGGGCGCATGTGGCGCGGCTGACCCCGCATCTGGCGACGGCGCGCATCTGGCTGCGCCGCCATGGCCAAACCCTCTTGCGTTACGGCTGATTGGTGGTACATCCTACTATCAATTGTATGTAAGGTCCGCCGTCGCGATGCAGCAGCCCGATTCCCTTCGCGTCGCCGTGCTGCTGACCGCCGTCGTCGCCTTCGGGCCGATCTCCACCGACCTCTACCTGCCCTCGCTGCCCGGCATCGCGCGACACTTCAGCACCGACGCCGCCGCCGCCCAGGCGACGCTCAGCGTTTTCCTGGCCGGGTTCGCCGGCGGGCAGATCGTCTATGGCCCGCTCTCCGACCGGTTCGGCCGCCGCCCGGTGCTGGTGATCGGTATTTCGCTCTACCTTGCCGCCAGCATGGCCTGCGCCATCGCCGAGTCGATCGAGGCGCTGACGATCTCGCGCTTCTTCCAGGCGATGGGCGCCTGCTCGGGCGTGGTGCTGGCGCGCGCGATCGTGCGCGACCTCTACGCCCCGGAGCGCGCCGGCACGGTGCTGGCCTATATGGGCTCGGCCATGGCGGTGGCGCCGATGATCGGGCCGGTGATCGGCGGCCAGCTCGAGATCAATTTCGGCTGGCGCGCGAACTTCGTCGTGCTGATGGGATTCGCGGCGGCGATCCTGCTCGCGGTCATCGGCATCCTGGACGAGACCAACCGGCGGCCCGATCCCGACGCGCTGAAGCCGCGCCGCATCCTGGGCAATTTCGTCGAGATGCTGACCAATCTGCGCTTCGTCGGCTGCCTTGCCGCCGCGACGTTCTGCTACAGCGGATTGTTCGCCTTCATCTCTGCCTCGTCCTTCGTGCTGATCGACGTGGTCGACCTGACGCCGGACGTGTTCGGGCTGTGCTTCGCCGTGGTCGTGGTCGGCTACATGTTCGGCGCGATGAGCGCCGGACGTCTGATCCAGCGCCTGGGCCTCGACCGCGTGATGCTGTGGGGCGGCGTGCTGACCGCCGTCGGCGGGCCGGCGATGCTGGTGCTGGCGATCTTGTCCAAGGCCGAGATTTCGGCGATCGAGCTCGTGGTGCCGATGATGGCCTATGCCGCCGGCGTCGGCCTTGTCATGCCGGCGACCACGGCCGCCGCCATCGGTCCCTATCCGGAGAAGGCCGGCGCGGCCTCGTCGGTGCTGGGCTTCATCCAGATGTGCCTGGCGGCCGCGGTCGGCGCGACGGTGGCCCATATCCTCGACGGCACGGCGCAGCCCATGGCGACCGCGATCGCGATCTGCGGCGTGGGCACGCTGGCATCGATCCTGCTGCTGCGCCGCAATCGCGCCGCCGCGATCGAGTAGCGCCGCTCAGTTGCTGTCGCGCTGGAACGGGCTCGGCCGCGCCTCGGGATTGGCGCTGGGCGCCTTGGTGACCGGGTCGACCATCGGCGGCGCTACACCCGGAATCGGCGCGGGCTGGTAGGTGGTGCCCTGGACGCTGGCGACCGCCGCTTCCGGCAGGGGCAGCGGGCGCGGCGGCAGGCCCTGGTGCGCCGCCAGCATGAAGTCGCGCCACAGGCGCGCCGGCAGCCCGCCGCCGCTGACGCTCTTCATCGGCTTGTTGTCGTCGTTGCCCATCCACACGCCGGTGACGAGGTCGGCGGTGTAGCCCATGAACCAGGCGTCGCGGAAATCCTGGGTCGTGCCGGTCTTGCCGGCGACCGGGCGGTCGAGCTTCGCCGCCTTGCCGGTGCCGACCGCGATCACCTGGCCCATCATGTCGTTCATCGCCATCACCTCGGCGCGGCCCGCCACCTTGCCGAGGCCCGAGCCCGCGCGGCGATAGAGCACATGGCCCGCCGTGTCGCGGATCTCGCGGATGCCGTAGGGCAGCACCGCTTGGCCGGCATTGGCGAAGGAGGCGTAGGCCGCCGTCAGCTCCAAGGGCGTCACCTCGTAGGTGCCGAGGGCGAGGCTGGCGTCGGGCTTGATGTCGCTGGTGATGCCCATGCGCTCGGCCAGGGCCACGACGCGCTTCGGGCCGACGCGCTCGGCAAGCTGCGCTGCGATGGTATTGATCGAGCCGGAAAGCGCCTCGCGCAGCGTCATCATGCCGCGGAACTGGTTGTCGTAGTTCCTGGGCTGCCAGTTGCCGATCCGCACGGCCGTGTCGTTGAACCGGTCCTCGGGCTTGTAGCCGGCCTGCAGCGCGGCGAGGTAGAGGATCGGCTTGAAGGCCGAGCCCGGCTGGCGCAGGGCCTGGGTGGCGCGGTTGAACTGGCTCTGCGTGTACTCGACGCCGCCGACCATCGCCTTGACCGCGCCGTCCGGCGCCATCGACACCAGCGAGGCCTGGTGGACGTTCGCCGCCGGCCCGTCGATGTCGATCGCGACCGCGACCTTGTCCTCGGCGAGCTTCTGCAGCCGCGCGTCGAGCGTCGTCACCACCACCAGGTCGCGATCGGTGAAGCCGACGAAGCCCTGCACCTGGTCCATCACCCAGTCGGCGAAGTAGCGCACCCCGGGCTGGCGGCCGGCGAGGCTCATCGGCCGGTCGGGCGAGGGCTTGGCCGCGTCGGCCTGCTCCTGGCTCAGGAACCCCGCGTCGACCATGTTGGCCAGCACCTGGCGCGTGCGCCGCGTCGCGGCCTCGCCGTCGGTGATCGGGTTGAAGCGCGATGGCGCCTTCAGGATGCCGGCGAGCATCGCCGACTCCCACAAGTCGATCTCGCGCGCCGAGCGGCTGAAATACTTGCGCGACGCGGCGTCGACGCCGTAGGTGCCGGCGCCCATGTAGACCCGGTTCAGGTACAGCGTCAGGATCTGCGCCTTGGTGAACTTGCGCTCGAGCCAGATCGCCAGGATCGCCTCCTGCACCTTGCGCTTGAAGGTGCGGTCGGCGTTGAGGAACAGGTTCTTCGCGAGCTGCTGCGTCAGCGTCGAGCCGCCCTGGCGCACATAGCCGGCGCGGAAGTTCACGTAGGCGGCGCGCGCCAGCCCGATCGGGTCGATGCCGGGATGGTTGAGAAAGCGTCGGTCCTCGGTCGCCATCAGCGCCAGCGGCAGGGAGCGCGGCATGTCCTCGAGCTTCAACGTCTCGCCGACCAGGTCGCCGAAGCTCGCCAGGATCGTGTTGTCGGCCGCGGCGATGGTGATGGCCGGGCGGCGTACCGGCGCTTCCAGCGTGCCGATGTCCGGCAGGTCGTAGGCGTAGTAGGCGACCAGCCCGGCGCCGGCGATGCCCGCCCAGACGGCCAGCACGACGCACCAATAGACCACGCGCCGCAGCCAGCGCCACTTGCTGCGGGGACGCTGCGGCGGCTTTCCGCCCTGGCGGCCGCGGGCCCCGGATGGCTTCGCTGTGGCGGGACGATCCTCGTCCGCTTCCTCTGCCGCCCCGCGCGCCCGCCTGGGCGATCCTGCCCGTGCCACCATGGAATCGGTTTCTAGGCCAGGATTGTGGCGAAATCTATGCGATTGTCGGGAAAAGGAGACCTCCGCGATGCAAACCCTGCTGCCTCTGGCCGAGCGCGTTGCCGCCCGGCTGATCGCCCGCAAGGAGACGATCGCCGTGGCCGAATCGTCGACCGGCGGGCTGATCGCTGCGGCGCTGCTCTCCGTGCCCGGCGCCTCGGCCTACTTCGTCGGCGGGGCGGTGGTCTACACTGTCGCCTCGCGCGCCGCGCTGCTGGGCATCGCCAAGGCCGACATGGAGGGAATGCGCGCGGCGACCGAGGCCTATGCGGCTCTGATCGCCGGCCGGGTGCGCGAGCGCCACGGCACGGTCTGGGGCCTGTCGGAGACCGGCGCCACCGGCCCGTCGGGCAACCGCTACGGCGACCCGGCCGGGCATAGCTGCATGGCGGTGGCGGGTCCGGTGAACCGGACGATCACGCTCGAAACCGGCAGCGCCGACCGACAGGCCAACATGCGCGCCTTCGCCCGGCGCGCGCTCGAGCATCTCGAGCAGGCGTTGGGCGGCTAGGGCAGAGGCTAGCTGACTAGCTCTTTAGCTCCGCCAGCCCCTTGTAGAGGTCCAGCGCCTCCGGATTGGCCAGCGCTTCCTTGTTCTTGACCGCGCGGCCGTGGACCACGTCGCGCACGGCGAGTTCGACGATCTTGCCGCTCTTGGTGCGGGGGATGTCGGTCACCTGCACCACCTTCGCCGGCACATGGCGCGGCGTCGTGTTGCGGCGGATCTGGTCCTTAATCTTCTTCGTCAGCGCCTCGTCGAGCGTGACGTTCGGGCGCAGGCGCACGAACAAGACCACGCGCACGTCGCCATCCGCCCAGTCCTGGCCGATGACGATGCTCTCCACCACCTCGTCGAGCTGTTCGACCTGGCGGTAGATCTCGGCCGTGCCGATGCGCACGCCGCCGGGGTTGAGCACCGCGTCGGAGCGGCCATGGATCACCAGCCCGTCGGTTCCCGGCAGGATCTCGATGTAGTCGCCATGGCACCAGATGTTCTTGAACCGGGCGAAATAGGCGTTGTGGTATTTCTGCCCGTCCGTATCGCCCCAGAAGCCCACCGGCATGCAGGGGAAGGGCTTGGTGCAGACCAGCTCACCCTTCTCGCCGCGCACCGGCTTGCCCTCGTCGTTGAACACGTCGACCGCGAGGCCGAGGCCACGGGCCTGGATCTCGCCGCGGTAGACCGGGCCGGTCGGGTCGCCGAGCACGAAGCAGGACACGATATCGGTGCCGCCCGAGATCGACGCCAGGTGCAGGTCCTTCTTGATCGCGCGGTAGACGAAGTCGAACGACTCCGGCACCAGCGGCGAGCCGGTCGAGGTCATCGCCCGCACGGTCTTGAGGCTGTGGGTCTCGATCGGCTTCAGCCCGCCCTTGTTGACCGCGTCGATGTACTTGGCGGACGTGCCGAACAGCGTCATGCCCTCGGCATCGGCGTAGTCGAACAGGATGTTGCCGTCCGGATAGAACGGGTTGCCGTCATAGAGCAGCAGCGTCGCCTCGGACGCCAGCGCCGTGATCAGCCAGTTCCACATCATCCAGCCGCAGGTGGTGAAATAGAACACGCGGTCGCCCGGCTTGATGTCGCAGTGGAGGCGATGCTCCTTCAGGTGCTGCAGCAGCGTGCCGCCCTGGCCGTGCACGATGCACTTGGGCACGCCGGTCGTGCCCGAGGAGAACATCACGAACAGCGGGTGGTCGAAGGGAAGCTGCTCGAACGCGATCTTCCCCGGGGCGAACGGCGCCAGGAACTGCTCCAGCGTCACGGTGCGCGGATCGGCGTCCGCCACCGGCGCCGCGCCGGCATAGGGCACCACCACCGCCGCCTTGACGCTCGGCAGCTTAGCCAGGATCGCCGGCAGCTTGTCGATCGACGAGAAAGCCTTGCCGCCATAGTAGTAGCCGTCGCAGGTGACGAGGACGGTCGGCTCGATCTGGCCGAAGCGGTCGAGCACGCCCTGGACGCCGAAATCGGGCGAGCAGGACGACCAGATCGCGCCGATGCTGTTGGCCGCCATCATCGCCATCGCCGTCTCGGGCAGGTTCGGCAGGTAGCCGGCGACGCGATCGCCCACCTTCACGCCCGCGGCCTTCAGCGCCTGGGCCAGGCGAGAGACCGTGTCGTAGACCTCGCCCCAGGTCAGGCTGCGGCGCACCTTGTCCTCGCCCCAGAACACCATGGCCTGGCCGGAGTCGCGCCGGCGAAGCAGGTTCTGGGCGAAATTCAGCTTCGCGTCGGGAAAGAACTTGGCACCGGGCATCTTGGTCGGGTTGGCGAGGGCGCGCTTGCCCCGCGTCTCGGCGACGACGCCGCAATAGTCCCAGACCGAGGTCCAGAACTTCGCCGGCTCGTCTACCGACCAGCGCCACAGCGCCTTGTAGTTGCGCGGCTTGGCGCCCCAGTCCTGCTCGACCTGGGTCAGGAAGGTGGTGATGTTGGAGGAGGCTACCCGGACAGGGCCGGGCTGCCACAGCGGCTTAGGGGCGGCTGCCTTGGCCTTTTTCGGCGCAGCCTTGCGAGCGGGCTTCTTCGGGCGCGCAACTTTCTTGGGCTGGCGCGGTTTTGCCTTGCTGGCCATGACGGTCCTCCCCCGGCGATCGGCGCCCCTGATACGTGGCGAGGCGGCCGGCGCCAGTTAGCCCCAAACCTGGGAAAGCCGCAACGGCCGCGGGCGATACGGCTTGGTTACCAAAGGGTAAAGCCGTTCCCGCAACCCTGCCCTGCAGGATCGCCGGCTGGCCAGTCCCGATGGCCGGGATATTGTATCCACCGATGCCGCCTTCCGACGAATCCGCGCGCTGGGGCCGTTCGAGCGCCAGCGCGTTGGCCGCCTTTAGTGCCCTGCCGCCCGCGGCCCAAGGGGCGCTGTGGATGTCCGGGGCGGCGGTCACCTTCTCGGCGATGAACACGATCATCCGGGTCTACGCCCACGAGGTGCCGCCCTTCCAGCTCGTGTTCTTCCGCAATTTCTTCTCGCTGCTGATCATGCTGCCCTGGATCGTCCACTACGGGATCGGCAGCCTGAAGACCTCGCGCCTGAAGCTCTACTCGATGCGCTCGACGCTGAGCCTACTGTCGATGCTCTGCTGGTTCACCGCCATCGCGATGATTCCGCTGGCCGAGGCGATCGCGCTCAGCTTCACCGGCCCGCTCTTCGCCACCGCGGGCGCCGCCCTGGTGCTGCGCGAGACCGTGGGCTGGCGGCGCTGGGCAGCGGTGTGCGTAGGCTTCCTCGGCGTCTTGATCGTCGTCCGGCCGGGCCAGGTCGACCTGTCGCTGGGCGCGACCCTGGCGCTGCTGTCCGCGCTGTGCATGGCGGCGGGGTCGCTGATGGTGAAGTCGCTGGCGCGCACCGAGCCGGCGCCGGCGATCGTCGCCTACATGGTGATCTACCTGGTGCCGATGTCGCTGATCCCGGCGCTGTTCGTCTGGCAATGGCCGCCGCTCGGCGCCTGGCCCTGGCTCGTGGTGCTGGGCGTGTTCGGCGCGCTCGCGCATCTCTGCTTCACCCGCTCGCTGGCCGTCGCCGACGCCTCGGCGGTCATGCCGCTCGACTACCTCCGCCTGCCCTTCGGCGCGGCCATGGCCTATGCCGTGCTGGCCGAGGTGCCGACCCTCTACACCTGGGCCGGCGCAGGGGTCATCGTGGCCTCGTCCATGTACATTGCCCAGCGCGAGATCAAGCTGCGGCGGCAGAAGCCGGCCGCCGTCGCCACGCCGTGACCGTGCGCGGCATGACCGCTGCCGGCGACCGCTGGCGCGCGCTCACCCCCAATGCCCGCGCGATCCTGTGGATGCTGGTGGCCACGGTCATGTTCTCGATCATGACCGCGCTGATCAAGGGCATGGCCGCGCGCTACGACAGCTTCCAGATCGCCTTCTTCCGCAGCCTGTTCGCCTTCCTGACCTTCGCGCCGGTGGCGCTGTTGAGCCGCGGCGCCGTCTTCCGCACCGCCTATCCCTGGCAGCACGTGTCGCGCGGCATGGTGGGCGTCATGGCGATGCTGACCGGCTACTACTCGGTCGCCAACCTGCCGCTGGCGCTGTCGACCTCGATCAGCTTCGCCGCGCCGCTGTTCATCGTCGTGCTGGCGGTGCTGGCGCTGGGCGAGACCGTCGGATGGCGGCGCTGGGCGGCGACGGGCGTCGGCTTCCTGGGCGTGCTGGTCTGCGTGCGGCCGACCGACGGCATTGCGCCGGCCGCCTTCGTCGGCATGGCGGCCGCCGCGCTGGTCGCCTGCTCCGCCATCGTGACCAAGAAGATGCCGGTCTCCGAGCGCGCCATCACCATCCTGATCTGGTCGACCATGGTCAGCACCACGGCCGCCCTCGGCCCGGCGCTGCTGGTCTGGCGCACGCCCGGCCTCGAGGACTTCTGCTACCTGGCGCTGACCGGCGTGGTCGGCGGCTGCGGCCAGGCGCTCTTCGTGCATGCCTACCGCCTGGGCGAGGCTTCGGCCGTCGGGCCGATCGACTATACCCGGCTGGTGTTCGCCACCGTCATCGGCCTGGTCTGGTTCGGCGAGTGGCCCGACGCCTGGACCGCGGTCGGCGCCGCGCTGATCGTCGGCAGCTCGGCCTATATCGCCCACCGCGAGGCGCAGCTGCGCCGCCGCCGCGCCCTGGCCATCGCCCGATGACGCTGCCGGGGTTGGACGAAGCCGGCCAGCGCTGGCAGGCCCTCAGCGCCAACAACCGCGCCATCCTGCTGCTCCTGTCCTCGACCTTGACCGGCGCCTGCATGCTGGCCCTGATCAAGGGCATGGCGGTGCGCTACGATAGCTTCCAGATCGCCTTCTTCCGCAGCTTCTTCGCCTTCCTGGCCTTCCTGCCGATCGCCATGGCGACGCGCTTCGACCTGATGCGCACGACCTACCTGTGGCAGCACATCTGGCGCACGTCGATCGGCGTGGCCGGGATGTGCGCCAGCTACTACGCGGT
>JAEULC010000168.1 GCA_016792605.1 Rhodospirillales bacterium | reverse complement strand
CGCGATCATCGGATCGGCGTTCTGCACGTTCTGGCCCTCGACCTGGACCAGGATGCGGCCGCCGACCAGCACCGACACCTCGCCGGCGCGGATCTGCGGGTCGTAGGCGACCACCGCGTCCTCGTTGCCGATCTTCATCTTGCGCACGGTCTGCGGCGTGCCCTGCGGCAGCGTCGGGGCGAACAGCGGCGCCATGGCCTGCACCGTGGCGCCGTCGAGCACGATGCGCGCGTTCATGCGCTGGGGCTGCGGCGAGGGCGTGGCGCCGGCCGGCGGCACCGCGGGCTTGTACTCGCGGATCGCGGCCATGCCGCCGCCCATCAGCGCCAGGCGCTGCGGATCGGGCTGGTCGACGACCCATCCCGCGGGCGCGGGCGGCAGGGTCTGGCCGTAGCGCCGGCCGAGCTGCGAGTTGATCGCGTCGATGGCGGCGTCGAGCTCGTCGGCCGCCTGCAGCAGCTTGCCCTGCTGGTAGAGCTGCTTGGCGCGGTCGATGCGCGGCCCCGCGTTCGCCTGGTCGGGCGGCGTGGGCGCGGGCGGGCGCGGCTGGGCCTGCGCCGGCGGCTGGCCTTGCGCGGGGGGCGGCGCCGGGCGCGGCGCGGGCGGCGGGGTCTGCGCCAAGGCCGCGGGCGCGGCGATCAGGGTGGCCAGCAGGGCCAGGGAAATCCGGTTCATGTGCGGCGGGCTCCTTGCGCGTCGATCCCCTCGGGTCCCGTACATCCCCCGGGAATCCGGCGAAACTTAGGCGGGATTGCTCCCGGCCCCCTCCTCCGCTTCCGCCTCCAGGGCCTCCATGTCCGCGTCGGAGAAGCCGAAATGGTGGCCCATCTCGTGGATCATCACGTGGCGGACCAGGTGCGGCAGGTCCTCGCCGGTCTCGCACCAGTAGTCGAGCAGCGGCCGGCGGTAGAGGAAGATCATGTTCGGCGGCCGCGGCAGGTCGTTGACCGACTGCTGGTCGATGGAGACGCCCGTGTAGAGTCCCATGAGATCGAAGGGACTCTCCAGGTCCATCTCGCGCTCGACCTCCTCGTCGGGGAATTCCTCGATCCGCACGATCACGCCCTCGGCGTGGCGGCGGAATCGCGGCGGCAGATGGGCGAGGGTCTCGAGCGCGATGGTCTCGATCTCGTCGAGCGTCGGGGCGGTCGAAAAAATCCGGTCGGTCATGACGGGACGTTAGCGGCGCGCGCCGGTTTTTTCCATGGCGCTGCGCGCCGCCAGGATGGCCACCGCCGCGCCCGCCAGCACCAGGGCCGCGCCGAATAGGAGGTCGAGGCCCAGCGGCTCGCCGAGCCACAGCGTCGACAGCGCGATGCCCGCGGCCGGCGTCAGCAGGAACCCCAGCGACGCCGCGACCGCGGGCAGCATCCTGGCGACCGAGGTGGTCGACCAGGTGATCAGCGGCCCGGCGACGAGCCCGATGAAGGCCAGCGGCACCAGCGCGGTCAGGCTCCAGCCGACGCGCCCGCCGGGCTCGGTCAGCAGCGCCAGCGGGATCAGCAGCACCGCGGCGTAGAGCATCTGCCACGGCATGACCTGGAGCGGCGTCAGGTGCCAGCGGTGGCGGCGCGCGTGCAGGATCGCCAGCGCCCAGGAGAGCGCGGCGGCGAGCAGGAAGCCATAGCCCGCCAGCCCGTCCGCACCCTCGATCAGCCGCAGCGCCGGCCACAGCAGCACGATGACGCCGGCGAAGCCGATCGCGACGCCCAGCAGCTGGCGGCGGTTGGGCCATTCGCCGATCAGCGGCCCGGCCAGCGGCACGATCCACAGCGTGGTGGTGTAGGCGATCACGATCGACCGCCCGGCCGGCAGGCGCGCGATGCCCAGGTTGATCAGCATGAAGAACAGGCCGAGCTGCAGCGTGCCGACCGACAGGATCACCGGCAGGTCGGCGCGCGTCGGCCGCCGGAACTTGCCCAGCGCCAGCAGCAGCGCGAAGCCGGCCAGCGTCGCCAGCCACGCCCGGCCGAGCGCGTACCAGACCGGCGTCGCGTCGGTCAGCCCCACCTTGGCCGCGACCCAGCTGGTCGCCGAGGCGACGATCGCGATCGCCAGCAGGCCGATCGCCCTGTTCCGGTCGGTCATCATGGCCGTCAGGCATAGAAGATGCCCGGCCATCGGCCAAGCGGTTCGATTGCATCGCACCCCGCCGGTTTCGGCGGGCGACGCGACGCCGGCGCCTTCCCGGCTGACCGCTGGGCGGAAATCGCTATGATCCGCGCGTGGCAGCTCTGAAACAGCAGATCCGGTTCTGTACCTCGCGCGACGGCGCGCAGGTGGCGATGGCGACGATGGGCCGCGGGCCGCCGCTGGTCCGCGCCGCGCATTGGCTGAGCCATGTCGAGCACGACGCGCAGAGCCCGGTGTGGCAGCACTGGCTCGCGGCCCTGTCGCGCGACCACACCCTGATCCGCTACGACCAGCGCGGCTGCGGCCTGTCCGACCAGGCGCCGGCGTCCATGACCTTCGAGTCCTGGCTCGACGACCTGGACGCCGTGGTGCAGGCGAACGGGCTCACGCGCTTCCCGCTGCTCGGCATGTCGCAGGGCGGTGCGATCGCGATCGCCTATGCCGCGCGCCATCCCGAGCGCGTGTCGCATCTCGTGCTGTTCGGCGCCTACGGCCAGGGGGTGCTGCGCCGGCCGGCGACCGAGGCGCAGCGCGAGGAGGCCGAGGCGCTGGTGAAGCTGATCCGGCTCGGCTGGGGCCGCGACAACCCGGCCTTCCGCCAGGTCTTCACCTCGCAGTTCATTCCCGAAGGCACGCGCGCCCAGCACCAGTGGTTCAACGACCTGGAGCGCCAGTCCGCCACGCCGGAGAACGCCGCGCGCATCGTCGAGACGCTCTACGGGCTCGACGTCACCCGGGAGGCGGCGACGCTCGCCGTGCCGACGCTGGTGCTGCATTCGCGCGAGGACGCGCGCGTGCCGTTCGAGGAGGGCAGGCGGCTCGCGACGCTGATTCCCGGCGCGCGCTTCGTGCCGCTCATGAGCCGCAACCACGTGCTGCTTGCCGACGAGCCGGCCTGGCCGGTCTTCCTCGACGAAGTGCGCGGCTTCCTCGGCCAAAGCGCGCCGACGGCGCCCGCGCTGCCCCCTATTGGATTACGGGGCACCGGCCTGACCCAGCGCGAAGGCGAGGTGCTGGCGATGATCGCCCGCGGCCTCGACAACGGCGAGATCGCGCA
>JAEULC010000091.1 GCA_016792605.1 Rhodospirillales bacterium | reverse complement strand
GCCTCGGCAGGCGCGATGATGTAATAGGTCGGCAGGGCGTACTTGGTGTGCGGCAGGCTGATCTCGACCGGCTCGGCGCCGGCTTTCTTCAGCCACTCCATGCCCTGCTGCCACAGCGCGTCGATCTCGGCCGACATGCCGTCGACGCGGTATTCCCTGGGGATGCCGACGCGCAGGCCCTTGACGGTGCCGGTCAGCGCCGCCTCGTAGTCCGGCACCGGCAGGTCGACCGAGGTCGAATCCTTCGGATCGTAGCCGGCCATCGACTTCAGCATGATCGCGCTGTCACGCACCGTGCGCGTCATCGGCCCGGCCTGGTCGAGGGAACTCGCGAAGGCGACGATGCCCCAGCGCGAGCAGCGGCCGTAGGTAGGCTTGATGCCGACAAGGCCGGTGAAGGCGGCGGGCTGGCGGATCGATCCACCGGTGTCGGTGCCCGTAGCGCCCATGGCGATGCGCGCGGCGACGGCGCTGGCCGAGCCGCCGGACGAGCCGCCGGGCACGAGCTTGCGGTTGTCGCCCCGGCGCGTCCACGGGTTGGTGACGGCGCCGTGATAGGAGGTCGTGTTCGACGAGCCCATGGCGAACTCGTCCATGTTGACCTTGCCGAGCATCCCGGCGCCGTCGCGCCAGAGCTGCGACGTCACGGTCGACTCGTAGGGCGGCTTGAACCCGTCGAGGATGTGCGACCCGGCCGTGGTCAGAACGCCCTCGGTGCAGAACAGATCCTTGATCGCCAGCGGCACGCCTTCCAGTGGCCGCGCCTCGCCCTTCGCCAACCGCGCGTCGGACGCGGCGGCGTCCTTCAGCGCCCGCTCGGGCGTCTCGGTGATGAAGGCATTGAGGTCGCGCGCCTTCTCCACCGCGGCGACATGCGCCTTGGCGAGCTCGGTGGCGGAAAAGCTCTTCTTCTTCAGACCGTCGCGCGCCGCGGCGATGGTCAGGTCGGTCAGCTTGGTCATGGGTCTACTCGATCACCTTCGGCACGGCGAAGAATCCGGCCGCGCTGCGCGGCGCGTTGGCCAGCACCTTGTCGCGCTGCCCGCCGTCGTTCACCACATCCTCGCGCATGCGCAAGGCCGCCCCGGCCCCGTCGACAACCGTGCCGGTCATCGGCTCGACGCCGTCGACATTCACTTGCTGCAGTTGCTCGACCCAGGTCAGCATGCCGTTGAGTTCGCCGGCCAGGCCGTCGAGCTCCTCGGGCTTCACCTTGATGCGCGCCAGGCGCGCGATTTTGGCCACGGTGGTCCTGTCAAGGGCCATGGGTCGTCCATTTCCTAGGGATGTTTTTAAGAGCGCGCGGAACCTAGCATCCGAGGTCGGGACGGGCAATCTCTGCCAGCAAATCGGGGAAATCCAGCATCGTATAGCCAGGATCGGGGGCGCTGAACCGGGTGATCGGTTCGGCCAGGATGGTCAGGCTGGCCATGGTGTAGAGCACCATCAGCACGGTCATCGGCACCAGGGCCCTGAGCGCCAAGCCCCTGGACTGGAACAGGCGCAGCGCCACCAGATGCGCCAGGACCACCGCGACCACGTGGGCGAGCACGATGGCGCCGACCGCGACGATCCAGGTGGTCGCGGGCTGGATCTGCCCGATATCGGGCTTGAAGCCCGCCGTGCCGAAGAGGTTCCAGCCCCAGCCGAACGGGTCCGAGGCCAGCGCCAGGACCGACTGGCCCTGGATCACGACGTAGGAGAAATTATGGGCGAGGTTGTAGCCGACCGCGATCGGCACCAGGGTCAGGCTGAAGGCCTGCAGATAGGTGCGCGTCGCGTGGCGCCGGCCGCCCATCAGCGCGGTCGCCCAGCAGGTCGCGCCGTAGGCGGCCAGGAAGCCGAGCCAGATCGCCACCAGCCCGCTGGTCGCGGCGATGTAGCCCTCGCGGTCCATGCCGCGCGGCAGCAGCGACGTGACGAAGCGGTCCCAGGACCGCCACAGCGCCGTGCCGAGGAAGCCGTCGAACAGCACGGTCGACAGCATCGCCACGACGAAGGCGGCCATACCCGGCCCGACCGACCCTGCCTCCAACAGCGCAGATCCGGGCCAGCGCAGCGCGAGACGTCGCTGCGGTCCGTCCGACAATTTCAACGGCGACAGACGGCCGAGGGTCGCGAACAGAATCGCGAAGGGATCGACGCGAGCGAGCCAGGTACCGGCGCCGACCCTTGCCATGCCGATCCAGGTGACCACCGTGTAGCCCAGCGCCAGCCAGGCGATGGCGGCGGGGCTGGAGGACAGCGGCGACACGACCTCGATCCAGGCGAAGAGCAGCAGCAGCACGACGGCCGGCCACACGCCCAACCACGCCGGATAGGCCGCGGGCGGCGCATGCTGCGTCGCGACCGCGCAGAACAGCACGCGCCAGGGATTCAGCGCCGGCCAGGGATCGACGACGAAGGCCACGACGAGGCCGAGGCCGCACCACCACACAACCCAGACCAGGGTCGGCGCCAGGTTGCGCGCGGGATGCGGATCGCCGAGCAGGCCGGTCGCCACGATCAGCACCAGCAGCGCAACGGACAGGCCTTGGGCAACCAGGATCGTCCATCGCGGTACCGGGACGCCGACGCGACCGGCGGCAACCGCGCGTCCCCAATGCGCCGGCATGGCCGCAGCGGCGACAAAGGTCAGCACCACCACCAGCGCCGCGCCCACGGTATAGTAGCCGAGCGGCACCGGCAGGTCGTAGCGCTCGCCGACGCCGTGCGCGAACGCCGGGCAGGCGAAGCAGACGAGAATCGCGGCGAGGAGAGCGCGCGTCACTTCGGCAGCACGTCCAGGTGGAACAGCGCCGGGCCGTGCCGCTTGGAGGGCTTTTCGTCGGCGGCGTGGAAATAGGCGGCGAAGCGCCCGGCCGCGCGAAGCGTCACGGTCGCCTCCGCCGCCACGCCGGGCTTCAGCGCCAACTCGATGTCGTAGCCGTGAAGGTGAAGCGCGCCCGGCCGGTCGCTGGTGACGCGGAGCAGCAGCGTCTCGCCCCGCACCGCCTTCGCCACGCGCTGGGTCGGCGCGACCGCGCCGCCCACGACCTGGATGTCGAGGCGGCGCGGTTCCTGTGACAAGGCCGGCGCCGCGCACGACGCGACGAGCAGGGCCAGCACGGCCCGGCGCGTCCTCATGCGCGGCTCCCGCGACGGACGATCAGTTCTTAGCCACCTCGTAGGCCGCGCTGTCCTTGATCACCGAGAGGATCAGGTCCTTGGCCGCCTGGAGGTTGAACTTGGCGTCCTGGTAGACGCCGTAGATCTGGTAGTCCGACACGCGCGTCAGCACGAACCAGGACAGGCGGTTGGCCTCGGGCGACCCGGCCTTGAGCCCCAGGTCGGCCGCGACCTGGTCGATCGCGTCGAGCGCGAAGTGCCCGGCGATGTAGTGCGAGTAGGACCACGAGCCGTCGGTGTAGGTGGAGAACCACCACTCCGCCATCTGCTGGCGGTTCTTGACCACGATCGGATCCTTGCCGGCGATCTTGGCCGCCTCGGCCAGCGCCGGGTTCAGCCCCTCGCCTTCCTTGTCGAGATCCCAGTGCGGGTCGAAATGCGAGGCCGCCGTGGCGACAACGAGCGCATCCGGCACGCCGCGATGGATCAGCTCGGCATAGACGACGGCGCCGTGCTCGCCCATCCACTTCCACTTGGCCTTGCCCTTGTCGCCGCCCCAGGACTGCGGATACCACTGCGGCTTCACGACGGTGGCAGTCTTCGGATCCCACTCGTACCAGACCTTGGCCCAGTCGTGCAGGATCAGCGCGGCCACGATCATGTCGCGGTTGAGCTTCTTGACCTTGTAGACGCGCTCGTAGGTGTCGGCCCAGGCCATGGCCACCTCGATCCATTCCAGCGCATGGACCGGCAGGCCACCCGGATAGTAGTGATGGCCCTTGCCGCCCGCGGCGGGCGAGGCCAGGAACGACTGCGTCGCCTTGGCCTTGAACATCTTGGTCTCGGGCTTGGTCACCATCTCCAGCACCAGTGCACGCGTGGCCGGATCCTGGATGCCGTAGACATAGCCGAGCATGCGTTCATAGGCCGAGCGCGTCCACGCGCCGGTCTCGGCCATCTCCTGCGGCGACATGGCCAGGATCGCCTTCAGCCGAGCCTCGGGCACGACCTGCGCCCACGTCGCGGACGGCGTCACGACCCCGGCGACGAGCGCCAGGGCAAGCACGAACAGGTATCTCATATGAAGTCCCCCAGTTTTGTCCGACGGTCCCTGCAGTACGGCGGCTCGACCCTCCCTGCTTTCGATGGCCGCCGTTTGTCTTATTTATGTCATTTACGTTACCGGCGCGCCGCGACTGGGGTCAATTGCGATTAGGGATAGTGCAGAGCGTGCGGGCAGGACGTCCCGCGCCGGCCATCACGGATAGGTAGATACCTCTATGAAGTCTGGGGCGAGGCCGGGGACTTTGGCTTCGGCCCGGCGCCGCGCAGATTGACGAAACGGTTCATCAGGTCGAACCAGAACGGCGCCCCCTGGCTGACCGCGAAGGCGGTGATCAGCCAGCCGAGGACTTTGAAGAAGGTGAGGCCCCAGCCGCTCCGGTCGTGCCAGCAGGCCTTGACCTGCGCCCAGAGCCCGGCCGCCGGGTCGGCCACCTTCTGCGGATCGAGGCAGGCATAGCCGATGCGAAGCCCCTGCTCGCGATAGAGCAGCAATTGCGCCGCCTGGCCGCGAAGGTCGGCCGACGATGGCGGTGGCGGCGATGGGACCGCGCCGGCGGGCGCGCCGGATGGCGGCGACGGCGGCGGCGCGCCGCGCTCGACGGCCTTCGTCGCCTCGGCGACAAGCATTGCCCGCAAGGTGTCGGCTTGCATCAATTGCGTTCCGATCGCCAAGCTGTCGACGTTCAGCGCCACGGCGGCGGCCAGGCCGATCAGGAAGAGCTGGAACCGCGCCGCGCGCTTGTACCAGCCCCCGACGCGCCCCATCGCCCCGTCGTACCAGGCGGCGATCTGGGCGCGGGCCGCGGTTTCGTCGGCAACGGAGAGGCGGTCGATGACCGCTTCGATGCTGCGGCCGACCGGGAATCCGTTCTCGGCGCAGATCCTGGCCGCCGAGCGCAGGTCGATTTCCGCCACGGGCTCCGGGGCCGGGACCGCGGCGCCGGCAATCTCTGCCTCGCGCCCCTTGATGCTGGCGGCCATCGTCTTGATCACGTCAATGAGCGCCGTGGCGAAGGTGGCCGACGGGATGTACGAGGGATGCCTAATCCTGCCCTTCATGTCGCGATGCAGCGCCGCGATGGCGGGGTGTGCCACAAGGCGCAGATAGGTCCATCGGTCCGGCACGATCTGGAGCAGCCCTGCGCGCAGGCACTTTCCGCGGCGGCCGAGCTTGTGCGCGAGCCACTCGTTGATGCCCGAGCAAAGCATGCTGAGCAGGAGATAGATGAACGCGAGGCCGATCGCGGTTTCAAGAATGCCGAGCAGCGCCATGGCTCACCTCACGGCTTCAACCCGGCCAGCGCCAGGTTGTGCGGGCGATAGTTCGGGTCGGCGGCCATTTTGAGCGTGGCGCTGATGTCGACGCGCTCTTCCACGCCCTCGACCAGGATCGGCCGGAAATGCCGGCCGGACTCCAGCAGCTTGCCCTTCAGGAGCCGCTTGCCGGCGGCATACAGGCCAAACATGAACTCGGCAAAGGAATCGCGGACCGGCCAACGGTACTCGTCGCCGGTCAGGATGAAAGCCGCCGGCAGCGCCTTGGCGCAGTTCGGCCTGACGCGGTCGATTTCAGTCGGGTTGCGGATGAACTGCAGGTCCGCGGCCACCGCCATCTTGGTCATCCATTCCAGCGGCGGATCGGGAAGCAGGTCGTCCTGGTAGCCGCCGCCGACATTAGAGTGTGCGCCGGGAAACCAGCGCTGCTCCACGTTCTGCCTGATCGCCGGATCGGCCGCCGCCCCATGCTTCGACGTCCACAACGCCAGGGCGTAGTCCTCGCGATGCTCGTCGATCGCCATGGCGTGGTAGGCATTCTCGACGACGCGGCCAAGGGACGTATCGTGAAAGGCGTGCTTGCGGTTCCAAAGGCTGGTGACGGCGTCGATTGGGATGAGCGCGCTGCGCAGCGCCGGCATGCCAAGCGCGCCGACCGTGTCCCACACGCCGATGAACCTGATCTTCACCGTCCAGGAATTGTCGCGGCGGAAATCGCTGGCCAGCGCTTCCTTGCGCCCCTCGATGCCCGGCGGGTAGTGCACTCGATAGATGTCCCAGGCGTCCTTCACCAGCTTCGATTCGCGGATCTCGTCGATCGTCGGCGACAGGTTCGGCTTACCGAACCTGTCGACAAGACCGAGGCGCGCCAGCCGCACGACGCCGCAGCGGTTGATCAAGCCCGCCAGGCTGCGGGCGGTATAGGCGCCGCGGCTGAAGCCGAACAGGAAGATGTCCGGCCCGACGTCGAAGGTTTCGCCATCGGCTTCCGCCTGGCGCGTCGCCGGCGTCCAGTGCGCCCGCGCCAGTTCGCGGATCAGCCAGCAATAGCCCTCGAGCATGTTCTGCTCCAGCCCATGGCCGAACAGCCCGCCGCGAAGCTTGGCGCCCGGCGTCGTGCCGACGCCCTCGTCGTAGTATTTCTGCTGGTGGGGGCAGTTCGACTTGTAGTCCGCGACCGCGTCGTAGAGCCGCGCCACGTTGGTCTGGTCTTCGTGCCCATTCCAGGTGCCGTCGAAGCACAGGACCAGCCGGCGCTGCGCCGCGCCCGCCACGCCACCTTCCGCCCCCGTCGCCACGCCCGCCTCCGCGCAACATTTCTATTGCGAGTATTTTAATGCACAACACCCTGCAAAAGTAAATACCATGGATGGAATCCGGCGTTAGCGGCGGCCGGAGCCATCTGCTAAGGTCGTGCAATACCGTCGTTTCCCAGGGCCGCGTCACTCCATGCCCGTCGTCGATCCGCTTGCCTTGCCGGGCGCGCTCAGCGCCGGCCAGCGACTCCTTGGCCTGGATGTCGGCGAGAAGACCATCGGGCTGGCCCTGTCGGACGCGACCCTGACCGTCGCCACGCCGCTGGAAACGATCCGGCGCGCCAAGTTCACCGCCGACGCCATCGCCCTGGAGAAGGTGATCGCCGAACGCCGCGTCGGCGCGCTGGTGCTCGGCCTGCCGATCGACATGCACGGCGGCGAGGGCCCGCGCTGCCAGTCGGTGCGGCAGTTCGCCGCCAACCTGCTCGCGCGCCGCGACCTGCCGCTGGCCTTCTGGGACGAGCGCCTGTCGACCGTGGCGGTGACGCGCGCGATGCTCGACGCCGACCTGTCGCGCAAACGTCGCGGCGAAGTGGTCGACAAGGCCGCCGCCGCCTATATCCTGCAGGGCGCGCTCGACCGGCTGGCGGCCGTGCGCGCGGCCGCCGCGCGCGATGCGGGGACGCTGCCGTGAGCGCCGTGCTCTCGGCCATGGTGCCCATCTTCGCGCTGATCGTGATCGGCTTCCTGATGCGCCGCTACGGCCCCTATGGCGACGGGTTCTGGGTCCCCGCCGAGCGGCTCAACTACTTCGTGCTGTTCCCAGCGCTGATCGTGGGCAACCTGGCGCGGGTGGAGCTGGAGGAGATCCAGATCTGGCCGATGGCGGGCGCCATGCTGGGCGCGCTGCTGCTGGTCGCGGCCGGCACCTATGCCTCGCGGCGCTTCCTGCCGGTGCCGGGGCCAGGCTTCGCCGCGGTCTTCCAGGGCGCGACGCGCGTCAACGCCTATGTCGCCATCGCCGGCGCGGCCGGGATGTACGACAGCG
>JAEULC010000087.1 GCA_016792605.1 Rhodospirillales bacterium | reverse complement strand
CAGGCGCCCCGCCCTGGTCGAGCGCCTCAAGACCAAGCCGCGTTCCAACCCGCCCGGCGATCCCGGCTACTTCTACGACCTGCTGCGGCCGCTCGGCGCATCGGTCGACATCTGGGAGACCGAGTACCTGCACGTGCTCGAAGGCGCCGATCCGGTCGTCGAATGGACCAAGGGCACGGCCCTGAAGCCCGTGCTCGACTCGCTCGAGCCGGCGGAGCGCGAGGACTTCCTCGCCGAATACAAGGCCGCCTGCCGCCAGGCCTACAGGCCACGCGCCGATGGCAGGACGCTGTTTCCGTTCCGGCGGATTTTCATCGTCGCGGTGAAGTAGGCGGCATTTCCCCTCAATCCCCGTTTCGTCATGGCCGGGCTTGACCCGGCCATCCACGCCGGACGCCGCGGCAGGAACAAGCGTGGATGGCCGGCTCCGGGGGCCGGCCATGACGGAGGAACAATGGGTCGTTCCTCAATCCACCGCCAGGACCATCGCCTTCAGGTAGGCGGTCTCGGGCAGGTAGGGGTGCACCGGGTGGTCCGGGCCCGCGCCGGAGACGCGCAAGATGCGGCCGGCGCGGCCGGCATCGGCGAGGCCGCGGCGGACCTGGTCGGCAAAATTGTCCGGCTCGACATTGTGCGAGCAGGACGCGATGAAGAGAATGCCGCCCGGCAGGGTCAGCTTCGCCGCCATTCGCGCGAGCTTGCGATAGCCGCGCACGCCGGCCGCCAGGTCCTTGCGCGACTTCACGAAGGCCGGCGGGTCGGCGATCACCACGTCGAAGCGCTCGCCATCGTTGCCCATGCGCTCGGCGGCGGCGAAAACTTCCTCGCGCACGAAGCGGCAGCGCTCGGCGACGGCATTCTCCCTGGCCGCGCGCTCGGCCAGCGACAGGGCGAGTTCGGAACGGTCGACCAGCACCACCTCGGCCGCGCCCGCCACCGCGGCCTGGACGCCGAAGCCGCCGGTGTGGGTATAAAGATCGACCACGCGCGGCGGCCCGTCCTTCAGCCCACGCTTCGCCAGGCCCGCCATGAAGGCGCGGTTGTCGCGCTGGTCGAAGAACCACCCGGTCTTCTGGCCGCCGGCGACATCGGCGAAGAAGGTCGCGCCGTTCTCGACCAGCTTGACCGGCCCGTCGATGGAGCCCTTGGCGACCGTCACCGACTGCGCCAGCCCCTCGGTCGCGCGCGCCGAACTGTCGTTGCGCAGCACGACGGCGCGCGGCTGCAGCACTTGGTCGATCGCCTGCAGCAGCGGCTGCGTCAGCAGGTCCATGCCCGCGGTGTTGACCTGCGCCACCACCACGTTACCGAACCGGTCGATGACCACGCCCGGCAGGCCGTCGGCCTCGGCATGGACCAGGCGATAATAGGGCCGGTCGAACATCCGCTCGCGCAGCGACAGGGCGCGCTTCAGCCGCCGCGCCAGGAAGCCGGCGTCGAGCGTCGCCGCCGTGTCGCGGTCGAGCAGCCGCGCGGCGATCAAGGTGCGCGGATTGAAGAGCGCGATGCCGAGCGCCTGGCCCTCCGCCGATTGCAGCGTCACGGCGCTGCCCGGCGGCAGCGCCTTGGCCGCGGCGTCCATCACGACTTCGTTCGAGAACACCCAGGGATTGCCCTGCTTCAGCCGCTTCTCGCGGCCGGGCATCAGCGTCAGGACCGGGCGGCCGCCAGGGCTAGTCGCCAAGCGCGACCCCTTCGCGGCGCGGGTCGGCGCCGCCGCTCAGGCCCTGCGGGCCCAGCACGATGCCCTGGATGCCGCTGGTGAAGTCGAGCACCGCGACCATGTGCCCCATCGCCTCGAGCGCCGGCTTCAAGGCCTCGGCAGATGTGCCCTTTTCCAGCTCGGTCGCGCCGCCGCGGCTGCCGACATTCGGCAGGGCGATCGCCTGCTGGATGTCCATCTGCCAGTCGAGCACGCCGACGATCGTCTTGACCACGTAGTTGATGATCGCGCTGCCGCCCGGCGAGCCGACGGTCATCACCAACCTGCCATCGCGATCGAACACCAGGGTCGGCGCCATCGATGAGCGCGGGCGCTTGCGCGGCTCGACGCGGTTGGCCACCGGCTTGCCCTGGTCGGTCGGCGAGAAGGCGAAGTCGGTCAGCTCGTTGTTGAGCAGGAAGCCACGCACCATCAGCCGCGAGCCGAACTGGTCCTCGATCGTCGTGGTCATCGACACGGCGTTGCCCTCGCCGTCGACGGCGACGATCTGCGAGGTCGACGGCAGTTCCAGCGAGTCATCCTGTCCCCAATCGTGCAGCGCGGCGTCCTTCTGCGGCGGTTCGCCAGGCTGGGCCTTGCCGAAGGCCTTGCCCGGCTGGATCAAGGCCGCGCGCGATTTCAGGTACCCGGCGTCGATCAGGCCCTTCACCGGCACCTTCACGAAATCGCCGTCCGCCATGTACAGGCCGCGGTCGGCATAGGCAAGCCGCATCGCCTCGGCCATCACATGCACCGCCTCGGCCGAGAGCGGCGGCATCGCCTTGAGGTCGAATTCCTGCAGCATGCCCAGGATCTGCAGCACGGTGAGCCCGCCCGAGCTGGGCGGGCCCATGCCGCAGACCACCCAGACGCGATAGGGCCCGCAGACCGGCGCGCGCTCCACCGCCTGGTAGCCGGCGAGGTCGGCGAGCGTCAGGTCGCCGGGATTCGCCGGGGCGTGGGTGACGGTCGCGACGATGTCGCGCGCCAGGTCGCCCGTGTAGAAGGCGCCGGCCCCGTCCGCGGCGATCAGCCCGAACACCTCGGCCAGCGGTCTGTTGACGAGGCGATGGCCGGCCGGCAGCGGCGTGCCGTCGGGGCGATAGAAATACGCGCTGGCGGGCTCGACCCTGGGCAGCGCCTTCTCGCCGGCGAGCAGCGTCGCGAGGCGCGGCGACACCGCGAAGCCCTCGCTCGCCAGCGTGATCGCCGGCTGGAACAGCGTGTTCCAGGGGAGCTTGCCGTAGAGCCCATGGGTCTTTTCCAGCACGCGCAGCAGGCCTGGCACGCCCACCGAGCGGCCGCCGACCACGGCGTCGAGAAACTTCAAGGGCTTACCCTCGGCGTCCAGGAACCGCGTCGGCTCGGCCGCAGCCGGCGCGGTCTCGCGCCCGTCGAAGCTGGTGGTCGACTTGTCGGCCGCGCGGTAGTGCAGAATGAACGCGCCGCCGCCGATGCCCGAGGACTGCGGCTCGACCAGGTTGAGCACGAGCTGGGCGGCGATGGCCGCGTCGATGGCGCTGCCGCCCTGGCGCAGCATCTTGAGCCCGGCCTCGACCGCGTGCGGGTTGGCGGCGGCGACCATGTGGCGCTTGGCCTGGGTGGCGACGGTCGCCGACGCGCGGCCGCTCGGCGCCTCGGGCGCGCGCTGGGCCTGCGCCCCGCCCGGCCACAGCCAGGCGGCGAGTGCGAGGATTGCCAGCGACTTCAGCGCGCTCGACATGGCGGTCTCCTCCGTGGCGGCCGGGGAATTGATGTAGCGCAAGGACCGGGCCGGGAAAGCGGCCTAGGGAGTATCCGACAGCAGGCCTGTTTTCGACAAGGAACCCTCCGCATGGTCCTGGCGATGGTCGCCAGCGTGGTCCTGGTTTCCCTGACCATCATCGTTCACTACGAGGTCCTGCGGATGACCTCGCTGATCCTGCCGCGCCTGACCATGGTGCGGCCGCGCCAGCGCATCGTCTTCGTGATCTATGCGGCCTTCCTGGCGCATACGATCGAGGTATATTTCTACGCCGTCGCCTATTGGCTGATGGAGCAGCATTTCGGCTTCGGCAACGCCGTGATGCAGGTCGGCAACCCGCGGCAGCTCGATTTCGAGGACCTCGTCTACTTCTCCACCATTACCTACACCTCGGTCGGGTTTGGCGACGTAGTGCCGCTGGGCGGATTGCGCCTGGTTTCCGGCGTGGAGGCGCTCAACGGCCTATTGATGATCGGCTGGTCCGCGTCCTTCACCTACCTGTGCATGCAGGAACTCTGGCCGCAGCATGTCCGCCGCAAGCGCCACTAGGCAAACGCTACCCCGACGTCAGCCGGCAGAAACCGATATGCCAAAATGGTTTAGCGCGCGGCGGCGCGGGCCACGGTCTTGGTGAGCTTGCAGCCGGCCAAGCGGTGGCCGCGGTCGCGGAACGGGCCCAGCACCTTGCCGTCCAGGTCGAGAACATGCGCCGAGTCGGCGATGGTGGTGTGGACCGAGGCGCAGCCATGGGTTGCCGCCAGGTCGTCGACCGCGCCGAGCATCATGGCCGCGGTCGCCCCGCGGTCGACCAGCCCGCCGACGACAAAATCGTCCACGGTCAGCCTCGTGCCGCCGGACAGCGGCTCGATCCGATAGGTGAGGATGCCCTGAAGGTAGCCGCGCGCCCCCTTCACGACCAGGATGCCGCCGGATCGGCTGTTCGCCCCCAGGTAGTGGCGCGCCTGCCGCCGCCACCGCGCCAGCGTCATGTCGGGCCGCGCCAGACGGATCAGGGGAAGGGCCTGGGGCACCTCCGCCGGTCCGAGGGCGACTACAGATAGGTCAGAAACCATTCGCCGGGGCCATGCAACTGCAACAACCATGATATGATCGCGCGAAGGGGCGGGTTCGGCCTTGATCTAGGTCAATGAGCCTGACGAGGCCTTCCGCCAAGTTGCCTGCAGCACCGATTGTCGCGGGCTGCCGCCCGCATCTAACGGGGTCGTTCGACCCCGCAGAGGGGATGCAACCATGGCCGCTCCCGCGAGCGCTTCCGCCGGCACGAGCACGCCGGACTACGATTTCGACGTCGTAAAGCTGTTCACGATCGCAGCGACCTTCTGGGGGGTCGCCGCCTTCCTGGTCGGCGTCGTCATCGCGTTCCAACTCGCCTTCCCGGTCCTGAACCTGGACCTGGAATGGACCAGTTTCGGCCGGCTGAGGCCCCTGCATACCTCGGCGGCGGTGTTCGCCTTCGGCGGCAACGCCCTGTTCGCCACCTCGCTCTACGTCGTGCAGCGGACCAGCCGGGCCTCGCTGTTCGGCGGCCGCGACCTGGCGCTGTTCCTGTTCTGGGGCTACCAGGCCTTCATCGTCATGGCCGGGGTCGGCTACCTGTTCGGCATCACCCAGAGCAAGGAATATGCCGAGCCGGAATGGTTCGTGGACCTGTGGCTGACGATCGTCTGGGTCGTCTACCTGATCGTTTTCGCCGGCACGCTTCTGAAGCGCGAAGAACCGCACATCTACGTCGCCAACTGGTTCTACCTCGCCTTCATCATCACCGTGGCGATGCTGCATATCGGCAACAACCTGTCGGTGCCGGTGTCGTTCCTCGGCGCCAAGTCCTACCCGCTCTTCCCCGGGGTCCAGGGCGCGCTGGTGCAGTGGTGGTACGGCCACAACGCGGTCGGCTTCTTCCTGACCGCGGGCTTCCTGGGGATCATGTACTACTTCGTGCCCAAGCAGGCGGGGCGCCCGGTCTACTCCTACCGTCTGTCGATCGTGCATTTCTGGTCGCTGATCTTCCTCTACATCTGGGCGGGCCCGCACCACCTGCACTACACCGCGCTCCCCGACTGGGCGCAGACACTCGGCATGGTGTTCTCGATCATGCTGTGGATGCCGTCCTGGGGCGGCATGATCAACGGCCTGATGACGCTCTCCGGCGCCTGGGACAAGCTGCGCACCGACCCGGTCCTGCGCTTCCTGGTCACCTCGGTCGCCTTCTACGGCATGAGCACCTTCGAGGGCCCGGTGATGTCGATCAAGGCCGTGAACGGCCTGTCGCACTACACCGACTGGACCATCGGCCACGTGCATTCCGGCGCGCTCGGCTGGGTCGCGTTCGTCAGCTTCGGCGCGATCTACTTCCTGGTGCCGGCCCTGTGGCGGCGCGAGCGGCTCTACTCCTCGCTGCTGGTCGAGGTGCATTTCTGGATCGCGACCATCGGCATCGTCCTCTACATCACCGCGATGTGGATTTCAGGCATCATGCAGGGGCTGATGTGGCGCGCCTATGACAGCCTCGGCTTCCTGCAATACTCGTTCGTCGAGACGGTGCAGGCGATGTTCCCGTTCTACGTGATCCGCGCGCTGGGTGGCGTCTGCTTCCTGATCGGCGCGCTTGTCATGGTCTACAACCTGTGGCGCACGGTGCGCGGCGAGGTCCGCAAGGGCGAGATGCCCGTGGCCGCCGTGATCCCGGCCGCGGCCGAGTAAGAGGAGCGCGGCGCCATGTGGAAGCATCACGGCAAGATCGAGCGCAACGTCGTCCTGCTCTCGGTACTCACCCTGCTGACGGTCGCGATCGGCGGCCTGGTCGAGATCATCCCGCTGTTCACGATCGAGACCACGATCGAACGCGTGAAGGGCGTCCGGCCCTACTCGCCGCTCGAACTCGCCGGCCGCGCGATCTATGTGCGCGAAGGCTGCTACCTCTGCCACAGCCAGCAGATCCGCCCGTTCCGCGACGAGGTCGAACGCTACGGCCACTACAGCCTGGCGGCCGAGAGCATGTACGACCACCCGTTCCAGTGGGGATCGAAGCGCACCGGCCCCGACCTGGCGCGCGTCGGCGGCAAGTACTCGAACGAGTGGCATGTCGCGCATCTGGTCAATCCGCGCGCCGTGGTGCCGGAATCGATCATGCCCGGCTATCCGTTCATGCGCCGCGCGCTCGACTTCCACGACATCGCCGACCACCTGAAGGCGAACCGCGCGGTCGGCGTTCCCTATACCGACGACATGATCAAGAACGCCAAGGCCGACCTTGAGGCCCAGGTGAGCCCGGATGCCGACACCAAGGCGTTCCTGGCCCGCTATCCCAAGGCGCGCGTCGCCAAGTTCGACGGCGAGAAGGGCCCGGTCAGCGAGCTCGACGCGCTGGTCGCCTACCTGCAGATCCTCGGCGCGATGGTCGATTTCTCGACCGCCACGCCCGAGAACCTGAAGCAGTAGCGGAGGGTATCGCGATGGACATCGACCTCGAGGCCCTGCGCTCGGTCCTGAAGCAGTTCTGGACCGTGTGGCTGCTGGCGTTGTTCTGCGGCATTGCGCTCTACGCGTTCTGGCCGTCGAACCGCGCCCGTTTTGAACGCTTGGCCCACCTGCCGCTCGACGACGACGACCGCCCCGCCCGGCGGCCGACCGACGGCCGGTAACGCCAGGAAGGAACCGACCATGCCGACCAAGATCGAGAAAGACGACGTCACCGGCCAGCAGACCACCGGCCACGAGTGGGACGGCGTCAAGGAACTCAACACGCCGATGCCGACGTGGTGGATCTATACGTTTTACGCCACCATCGTCTGGGCGATCGGCTATGCCGTCGTCTACCCGTCGGTTCCCTGGTTCACCGGCCACACCAAGGGCACCTCGGGCTATGTCGCGCGCGAGGACGTGACGCGCCAGATCGCCGAGGCGCGCGGCGCGCAGGCCCAATGGCGCGACCAGATCGCCAAGGCGAGCCTCGAGGACATCGCCAAGAACCCCGACCTGATGGCCTTCGCGGTCGCCGGCGGCAAGGCCGCCTTCGCCGACAATTGCGCGCCCTGCCACGGCAGCGGCGGCGCCGGCGCCAAGGGCTATCCCAACCTCAACGACGACGACTGGATCTGGGGCGGCAAGCTGGCCGACATCATGACCACGCTGCGCCACGGCATCCGCGACCAGGACACCAAGACGCGCGTGTCGGAAATGCCGCGCTTCGGCGCCGACGGCATGCTGCCGCGCGCCCAGATCGACGATGTCGCGGAATACGTGCTCTCGCTCGGCAACCGGTCGACCAACGCGGCCGCGGCCGAGCGCGGCAAGCCGCTTTATACCGACAACTGCGTCGCCTGCCACGGCGACAAGGGCCAGGGCAACGCCGAGCTCGGCGCGCCGAAGCTCAACGACCAGATCTGGCTTTATGGCGGCGACAAGACCAGCATCGTACACTCGATCTACTTCGCCCGAGCCGGGGTGATGCCGGCCTGGACCGGCCGCCTGGACGAAGTCACGCTGAAGCAATTGACGCTCTACGTGCATTCGCTCGGCGGCGGCAAGTAGCCTTGCGGTCCGGCCGCGAGGAATGCAGCCATGGCGCCATTGGACGTGACGAGCATGTCGCCTAGCGAGACGAGAACGCAGGCGCGGTACGAGGCGGCGGCGGACGAGATGCCGCCGCTCTACCGCAACCGGGTGAAGGTCTATCCCAAGGCGGTGATGGGGCGGTTCCGCTTGGCCAAGTGGACCGTGCTGACCCTCTGCCTGTCGGCCTACTACCTGGCGCCCTGGCTGCGCTGGGACCGCGGCCCCGGCCAGCCGGACCAGGCGCTCTTGATCGACATGTCGGCGCGCCGCGCCTATTTCTTCTGGATCGAGATCTGGCCCCAGGAGGTCTACTACCTGACCGGGCTCTTGATCCTGGGGGCGGTCGGGCTGTTCCTCGCGACCAGCCTCTTCGGCCGCGTCTGGTGCGGCTACACCTGCCCGCAGACCGTGTGGACCGACCTCTTCATGTGGGTCGAGCGCCTGATCGAGGGCGACCGCAACGCGCGCATCAAGCTCGACCGCCAGCCCTGGAGCGTCGACAAGGCCTGGCGCAAGACGCTAAAGCACGGCCTGTGGGTGCTGATCGCCCTGGCGACGGGCGGCGCCTGGGCGATGTACTTCAACGACGCGCCGACCCTGGTGCGCGACCTGCTCCGCTTCCAGGCGACGTCGAGCCAAGTCTTCTTCATCGGCCTCTTCACCTTCACCACCTACCTGCTGGCGGGCTGGGCGCGCGAGCAGGTCTGCACCTTCATGTGCCCCTGGCCGCGCTTCCAGGCGGCGATGCTGGACAAGCATTCGCTGGTCGTCACCTACGAATCCTGGCGCGGCGAGCCGCGCGGCAAGCACCGCAAGGCCGAGGACGCCGCCAGGCTTGGCGACTGCGTCGACTGCGGCCAGTGCCACCAGGTCTGCCCGACCGGCATCGACATTCGCGACGGGCTGCAGCTCGAGTGCATCGGCTGCGCGCTGTGCATCGACGCCTGCAACGGCGTGATGAAGAAGGTCGGCCTGCCGCCGAACCTGATCTCCTACGACACCACCGCCAACATCGCCGCGCGCGCCGCGGGCGCCAAGCCGGTCTACCACTTCGTCCGCCCTCGCACGATCGTCTACGCGGCGCTGCTCGCCGTCGTCGCCCTGGCGATGCTCCTCGGCCTCGGGCTGCGCGCGACGGTCGAGATCAACGTGCTGCGCGACCGCAACCCGCTTTACGTGACGCTCAGCGACGGGTCGATCCGCAACGGCTACACGATCAAGATCCTGAACAAGGCGCGCGAAGAGCGCGTCTTCGCCCTGGCGCTCAACGGCCTCGACGGCGCCTCGATGCAGGTCGTCGGGCAGGAGAACGCGGCCGGCGCGCCGAAGCTGTCGGTGCGGCCCGATCAGGTTGGTACCTTCCGCGTCTTCCTGCGCGCGCCGCGCGACGCCACCGCCGAGGAATCCCATCCGATCACCTTCGCCCTGACCGAGCAGGGCAGCGGCGAGACCGCGCGCCACGGCTCGACCTTCGTGCGGCCGGGCCGCTAGGGGAGGAAGAGCATGTCCAGCCAAGCGCAGCCGCGGCCGGTCGACCGCCTCATCCCCTGGATGTTCGTCCTTGGCTTCCTGGTGGTGATCCTGGTCAACGCGCTGATGGTCTATGTCGCGCTCGGCAGCTTCTCCGGCCTCGTCACCGACCGGCCCTACGACCGCGGCCGCGCCTACAACGCGACGCTGGACGCCCGCGCGCGCCAGGACGCGCTGGGCTGGACCACCCGCTTCGCGCTCGACGGCCAGGGCGACGGCACGCAGCGCCTGCTGCTCGAGGTGACCGACCGGGCGGGTGCGCCCATCGCCGGTGCCACGGTGGAGGCCACGCTGGTGCGGCCGGTCGAACGCGGGCATGACCGCGGCGTCGCCTTGTCCGAGCGCGGCGCCGGCCGCTATGCCGGCACGGTGACGCTGGACCTGCCCGGGCTCTGGGAGGCGCGGATCGTCGTCCAGCGGGGGGCGGACAGCTTCGCCGCGATCAAGCGGGTCATGGTGCCGTGACCACGGGCGTCGCCGCCGTCGCGCCCTCGGCTTGCGCCCATTGCGGCACGGCCCTGGCGCGCGGCGAGACGGCGCGCTTCTGCTGCGCGGGCTGCGCCAAGGCGCATGACCTGATCGCGGGCCTGGGGTTGGCCAGCTACTACAGCCGGCGCGTGCTCGACGCCGAGGGACGTCCGCCGCGGCCGGAAGCCTTGGCTGCGACCGTCGAGCCGCCGTCGACCGACGCACGCGGCCTTGCCATCAGCCACTACCTGGTCGACGGGCTGCATTGCGCCGCCTGCGTGTGGTTGATCGAGCAGGTGCTGCAGCGGCAGGACGGAGTCGAAAGCGCGCGGCTCAACATGACCACGCGGCGCCTGACCGTACGGTGGCGCCCGGGACGGAGCGACGATCCCGCCGCGACCATCGCCGCGCTAGGCTACCGCGCCGTCGCGTTCGATCCGGCGAAGCTGAAGCGCGACGACGCCCGCGAGGAGACCGAGTTGCTGCGCTGCCTGGCGGTTGCCGGGTTTGCCGCCGGCAACATCATGCTGCTGTCGGTCTCGGTCTGGTCCGGCGCCCTGGGCGAGATGGGGCCGGCGACGCGCGACCTGATGCACTGGGTCTCGGCGCTGATCGCCTTGCCCGCCGTCGGCTATGCGGGGCGGCCGTTCTTCCGCTCGGCCGTGCGCGCGCTCGCCGCCCGGCGCACCAACATGGACGTGCCGATCTCGCTAGGCGTGATCCTGGCGACGCTGATGAGCCTGGCCGAGACCGCGGGTGGCGGCGCGCATGCGTATTTCGATTCGGCGGTGACGCTGCTGTTCTTCCTGCTGGTCGGGCGCTACCTGGACCGGCGCGCGCGCGGCCAGGCGCGCGGCGCCGCGACCCAGCTTGCGGCGCTCGACAGCACGACCTGCCAGCGGATCGACTCGGACGGCGCGGTGCGGCGCGTGCCCAGCGAGCGGCTGCGGCAGGGCGACCTGGTACTCGTCGCGGCCGGGGAACGCGTGCCGGCGGATGGGCGCATCGCCTCGGGGCGGTCGAGCATCGACCGGTCGGTGGTCAGCGGGGAATCCGATCCGGTCGCGGTTGCGACCGGCGACGCCGTGTTCGCCGGCACGGTCAACCTGGGCGCGGCGCTGCGGGTCGAGGTGACGGCGGCCGGCAAGGACACGCTCTTGGCCGAGATCGTGCGGCTGATGGAGACCGCCGAGCAGGGGCGCGCGCGCTACGTGGTGCTGGCGGACCGGGTGGCGCGGCTCTATGCGCCCGTGGTTCACGTGCTGGCGCTGCTGACCTTCCTTGGCTGGACGATGGCCGGCGCGGGCTGGCACCAGGCCCTGCTGAACGCCGTCGCCGTGCTGATCATCACCTGCCCTTGCGCGCTGGCGCTCGCCGTGCCTGTCGTGCAGGTGGTTGCCACCGGTCGGCTGATGCGGCGCGGCATCCTGCTCAAGAGCGCGACGGCGCTGGAGCGCCTGGCCGAGGTCGACCGCGTCGTGTTCGACAAGACCGGCACGCTGACCCTGGGCCGTCCCGTGCTGACCGCGCCCACGGCGATCGATGCCAAGGTCCTCACGCGCGCCGCGGCGATCGCGGCCACGAGCCGCCACCCGCTGTCGCGCGCCCTGGCGCAGGCGGCGGAGGAGCGACTCGGCTGCCCGGTCGTGCCGGCCGAGGGCGTGATCGAGGTGCCCGGTCAGGGGCTCGCGCGCGGCGACACGCGCCTCGGCAGCCGCGGCTTCTGCGCCGGCGGCGACGCGGACGGCATCGGGCCGGAACTCTGGCTCGCTGAACCGGGCACCGCGCCGCTGCGCTTCGTGTTCACCGATCGGCCACGGTCCGACGCCGCGGAGACGATCGCGACGCTCGCCGGCCGCGGCTACGGCAGCGAGTTGCTGTCGGGCGACCGCGACGCCACCGTCGCGGCCGTCGCCCGGGAGACCGGCATCGCGGAATGGCGCGCGGCGCAGTCGCCCGTCGACAAGGTGGCGCGGCTGAAGCACCTGGCCGAAGGCGGCGCACGGCCGCTGATGGTGGGCGACGGGATCAACGACGCGCCGGCGCTGGCCGCCGCCCATGTCTCGGCATCGCCGGCCTCGGCCAGCGACATCGCGCGGGTCGCCGCCGACGTGGTGTTCCAGGGCGACCGGCTCGGTCCCGTGGCCGAGCTGCTTGCCGTCGCCCGGAGCGCCGCGACGCTGGTGCGCCAGAACCTGGCGCTGGCGATTCTCTACAATCTTGTCGCCGTGCCGCTGGCCATGGCCGGCTACCTGACCCCGCTGATCGCCGCGATCGCCATGTCCAGCTCGTCGCTGCTGGTGGTCGGCAATGCGCTGCGCCTTCGGCGGGGCGGCTGAGCGATGGACGTGCTGCTGGTCCTGATTCCGGTCGCGCTGCTGCTGGGCGCGCTGGGGTTGGGGGCCTTCCTGTGGTCGCTGAAAAGCGGCCAGTTCGACGATCCGGACGGCGCGGCCGGGCGGATCCTGTTCGACGATGACCTGCCGCCGGGGGATCGGCCCCCGGGAGATCTACAGCCGGAGGGCTTGCCGCCCAGGGAGCCGGGCAAGCAGAACTGAAACAGACCGATGGTTGCGGGATCGCCATGGGGCGGGATAAAGTTACCCTATGGCCGATCCGCGCACCCGGACCTTGGCGTCGAAGACCGCGCCCGAGGCCGCGCCGCCCAAGCAGGTGATCGATTTCGATCCCTGCATGCGCTGCAACGTGCGCGAAATGTCGGTCTGCGCTGACCTGACGCCCGACGAGCTGGAACACCTGGCCGAGATCGTCACCGACCAGACGGTCGATACCGGCCACGCAATCTTCAGCGAGGGCGACGACGCCGGGTCGCTGTTCAATGTCACCGGCGGGGTGGTGAAGCTCTACAAGCTGCTGCCCGACGGGCGGCGGCAGATCACCGGCTTCCTGTTCCCGGGCGACTTCCTGGGCCTCGCGGTAAACGAGCAATACGGATATTCGGCCGAGGCGGTCGAACCGGTGAAGCTCTGCCGCTTCCCGCGCGTGCCGCTGGAGCGGGTCATGGACCGCTACCCGCACATGAAGGCGCGGCTGTTCACCATGGCCTCGAACGAGCTGGCGGCCGCGCAGGATCAGATGCTGCTGCTCGGCCGCAAGACGGCGCGCGAGCGCATCGCCTCGTTCCTGCTGCAGCTCCAGAGCAGCGCCAAGCGGCGCGGCCAGCCGGTCAACCCGGTGCGCCTGCCAATGAACCGGGGCGACATCGCCGACTTCCTGGGGCTGACGACCGAAACCGTCAGCCGGACCATCTCGGCGATGAAACGGGCCGGCGTGATCGCGCTGCGCGAGGGCGGCAACGTGGATGTTCGCGACCAGGACGGCCTGGACGCGATCGCCGCCGGCGAGCGGGCCGAGGCCTGACACCGCGCGCATACGCTACAGCCGTATGTCTAGTCCCGTATTTCCCATGAATAGCAAAATTTTTCAGCGCTTTATGCGATTTCCGGCAATCGGATGCGCGAATTGCGGCTCCAAGTCCCAGGGGAAATAGATCCACGTATCCTGGCTGACCTCGGTGATGAACGTGTCAACCAGCGGTCGGCCGGCTGGCTTGGCGTACACCGTCGCGACGTGGGCCTTGGGCAGCATCTGGCGTACGGCCCGCATCGTGGTGCCGGTGTCGACCAGGTCATCGACGATCAGCCAGCCCTCGCCATCGCCATCGACGCTCTTCAGCACTTTCAACGAGCCGATCGCCTGGTGGTCGTAGGTGGCGACGCAGATCGTGTCGATCAGGCGGAGTTCCAGCTCGCGGGCGATGATCGCGGCCGGGACCAGCCCGCCGCGGGTGATGGCAACGATCCCCTTCCACGGCCCCAGCTCCACCAGCCGCCAGGCCAGCGCCCGTGCATTGCGGTGCAACTCGTCCCAGGACACCGGAAACCCTTTTTGGAAGCGCTGTTCGTCGCTCACGGCCGACCCCCGATCTGGCCCGGGCCAGAAGCCGGGCGGTAGCGGCGGGTTCTATCAGCGCCAGCCTGTGGGCGGCAACTGGAACGGACTCAGGCTTCGTCGCGCGGATAGGCGAGCAGGTAGCAACCGTTGATCAGCCAGGAGCCGTCGGGCATGCGCTGCATCGGGTAGACCGCGATCACCGGCACGCCGTCGGGGCCGACGACCAGCACCCGCTGCGCCGGCGCCCCATGCAGGTCGATGATGTCGCGGAAGGTCACGGCCTGGGGCCGGTAGACCGGCTGGTAGCCGTTCTTGACCATCGACATGAAGTTGTCGGGCGTCTGGAAAATGCCCTGGATGCTGGGCGTGGCGTAGGAAAACGCCGCTGTGCCGTCGTCGCGCAGGAAGGCCTGGAGCTGCCGCTCGATCACGGCGCGGATCGCCTGCCGGTCGGCATCGGGCAGGACGATCGTCTCGCCGATCAGCTCTGCGACCATGGGCCTGGCTTGCGGCGCCTTGGCCAGCAGCGCCGCCGTCGCCGGGACGTCGGGCAGAAGCCCCACGGCCAGAACCGCGAGGGCGCCCAAAATGCAATGTCTCGAAAGCTTCATGGCCTGCTCCCCCGAGCTGGATGGCCTACGCGCGCAGGACATGAACACCGCCCGAGGCCGCGCCATTCCCGCTACATTCAAGTATACGCGAAATTCCGCTGCTTGGATGTGACCATGCATGCGCGCGGCCGCGCCTGGATTGCACGCAATCTAGGCAGTCCCGGGCCCCGGCGGGCGGTCAGCGGACGTAGAGATGGACCTCGTTCGCCTGGATCTGGCCGCTGTTCGTGGCCGAGAGGGTCACGCGGGTTGGCGGCAGGCCCATGTTGGTCAGCGAGCGCATCACGTGCTCGGCGTTGCGCCGGGCAGCGACGCCCGAGGCGGCACCCGGGCCCGGCTTGGCCGGGGCGACCGCGACCAGGTCGAACACCGCGTCGGCCTTGCGGTCCAGCGCCTGGCTGACCGCGGCATAGAGCTGCTGCTCGTACTCCACGTTGGGGCGGTCGAACTTGATGACGACGAGAGGCCGGCGATTGCCCGGCGGCTGGGCCTGCGGCGCCGGCGCGCCGGCCGCCGTGGGCGGCTGCATCGGGCTGCCGCCGAACTGGACGAAGGGCCGGTTGTAGAGGCTGGGGCCGTAGAGCTCGCCGTTCTTCACTGCCACCGACATGAGCTGCAGGTTGCGGCGCTCGCCGGCGAGGTAGTTGTTCTGGCGCTGCAGGTCGTCGCTGAGCTCGTTCAAAAGGCGCTCGATCAGCACGACGGTGCGGTTGATCTCGTCCTCGAGGATCGCGAGCTGGCGGTGGTCCTCGTCGACCGCGCCGGAGAGGGAGTACGCGGCGCGGGTCGAGTCGAGCAGGTAGGTCGCCATCGAGGCGTCGCCGGCCGTGGCGTTGGTGAGGCGGTTCAGCTTGGCGATCGCGCCGTCGATCTTGTCGAGCTCGGCCTGCGCCTGGTTCCACTGCGCGATCAGCTCGGGATTGCCGGGCGTCGTGCCGACCTGGAGGCGCGAATTCACCGAGGCCACGATCTGGTGGTAGAGCCGCGACTGCTGGATCATCTCCGCGCGGTTCTGCTGCAGCTCGGCGTTATGGCTCGAGATCAGGCCCTGCAGGCGCACGAGCTCGCCGCGGAGCTGGCCGATCTTCTGGCCGACATAGGTGCCGGTGGGCGAGCCTGGCGTGGTTGCCGGGCTGGCGGCCGGCAGACCCGGCGGGGGCGCGGCCGGCTGCGTCGCGTAGGGCGAGGGTGGCGGGGCCGCCTGGGCGTACTGGACCTGGCCGGGCAGGGATCCCACCGGCGGCGGAACGGGCTGCTGGCCGGTGACCTTCGGCACGTCAGGGCTGGGATTGGGGGCGAGGGCGAGCGTGGAAGCCTCGGCGCCGCCGGGAGGCCCGGCTTTAAGGGCGGGCCAGTCGCCGCCACCACAGGCAGCCGCCAGCAGGCCCATCACGGCCACGGCGACGCAATTACGCAGCGGACTCATCCCAGAGCGCTAGCCTTTCGATCGTCTTTCCCGACACCCGACGCCAACCGGTGCCCCAAACGTCAACCAACAGGGCGGCCGGTCACCGTGGCGACGGTGCGGGTCTCTCGAGACGATGCTTTCGTTATCTGCCAAGGTCACGAAGCAGGCCGGATTCTACTCAATGGACTTGTGAGCGACAAGCCCGAAATCCCGGATATGTCTCGCTTTTCCAGGGTTTATGCGGCGCTTGCTATCGCGATTTGGTTCGAGTAGTGTCCGCCGTCTCGCGGGCGCCCGTAGCTCAACTGGATAGAGCACCAGACTACGGATCTGGGGGTTGGGAGTTCGAATCTTCCCGGGCGCGCCAAGATTTCAAGCAGTTAGCTTGGCCCTTCCGCGA
>JAEULC010000058.1 GCA_016792605.1 Rhodospirillales bacterium | reverse complement strand
GGCGCGCACCTGATCCTGCTCGACGAGGTGCTGGCGGGCCTGACCCCGGCCGAGATCGAGGGCGCCATCGCCATGGTGCGCGCGATCCGCGACCGCGGCACGACCATCCTGTTCATCGAGCACAACATGCGCGCGGTGCTGGAACTGACCGACCGCGTCGTGGTGCTGAACCACGGCCAGATCATCGCCGAGGGCACGCCGCGCGCCGTGATGCGCGAGCCGGCGGTCGTCGCCGCCTATCTGGGGACCGCCGATGCTTGAGGTCGCCGAATTGCAGGTCGCCTATGGCGATGCCCCGGCGCTGCGCGGCGTGACGCTCAGGATCGGCGCCGGCGAACTCGTGACCGTCGTGGGGCCGAACGGCGCGGGCAAGACGACGCTGGTCAACACCATCGCGCGGCTGCTGCCGGTGCGCGGCGGTCGCCTGGTGCTGGACGGCGAGGATGCGACCGCGCTCGACGCGCGCCAGATGTGCGACCGGGGCGTCGCCGTCATTCCCGAGGGGCGCCGCCTGTTCGGCACCATGACGGTCGAGGAGAATTTGGAGATCGGCTGCTACCGCCGGGACGCGCGCCCGCACCGCGACCAGGGGATCGAGCGGGTCTACGCGCTGTTCCCGCGCCTGCGCGAGCGGCGGCGCCAGCAGGCCGGCACGCTGTCGGGCGGCGAGCAGCAGATGGCGGCGATCGGCCGGGCGTTGATGGCGCGGCCCAGGCTGCTGTTGATCGACGAGCCGTCGCTGGGCCTGGCCCCCGCCATCGTCGACATCGTGTTCGACGCGATCCAGCGGATTCACGCCGAGGGCGTGTCGATCCTGCTGATCGAGCAGAACGCGGCCCGCGCGCTCGCCGTCGCCGGCCGCGGCTATGTGATGGAGGACGGGCGCATCGTCGCGGAGGGGCCGGCCGCCCAGCTCCGCGCCGAGCCGCATGTCCGCGAGGCCTATCTGGGCGAAACCGGGGAGAAGTGACATGACGCTGCGCAGCACCGAGCGCTTCCTGACCACGCACACGGGCAGCCTGCCGCGGCCGCCCGACCTCATCAAGATGATGTACGCCAAGGAGGAAGGCGTGCCGATCGACCGGCCGGCGCTGGGCAGGCGCATCAAGGACGCCGTCGCCGAGGTCGTCGGCAAGCAGGTGAAGGCCGGGGTCGACATCGTCAACGACGGCGAGATGTCGAAGCCGAGCTACGCCACCTACATCAAGGATCGGCTGGACGGGTTCGGCGGCACGGGCAACACCTTCGTCTACCAGGACCTGGCCGAGTTCCCCACGCTGCAGCAGCGCGTCTTCGGCGATCCCGGCCGGTCGCGGCGCAAGACGCCGGCCTGCAACGCGCCGATCGCGGTGCGCGACAAGGAGGCCGCCGCGACCGACACGCAGAACCTGCGGGCGGCGATGGACGCCGAGGGCCGCAAGACCGGGTTCATGAGCGCGGCCTCGCCCGGCGTCGTGTCGCTGTTCTTCCGCAACGACCACTACCCGAGCCACGAGAAATACCTGGAGGCCATCGCCGAGGCGATGCGTCACGAGTACGAGACGGTCGCGAACGCCGGATTCATCCTGCAGATCGACTGCCCCGACCTGGCCATGGGCCGGCACATCCAGTACGCCGACCTGGACGTGAAGGAATTCCGCAAGCGCATCGACCAGCACGTCGCGGCGCTGAATCATGCGCTGCGCAATATCCCGAGCGAGCGCCTGCGCATGCATGTGTGCTGGGGCAACTACGAGGGGCCGCACCATTGCGATGTCCCGCTCAGCGACATCATCGACATCGTGTTCAAGGCGCGGCCCTCGGCGATCTCGTTCGAGGCCGCCAATCCGCGCCACGGTCATGAATGGACGCTGTTCGAGAAGGTGAAGCTGCCCGATGGCAAGGTGCTGATCCCGGGCGTGCTCGAATCCAAGTCGAACTTCATCGAGCATCCCGAACTGGTGGCGCAGCGCATCGGCCGCTACGCCAACCTGGTGGGCCGCGAGAACGTCATCGCCGGCAGCGACTGCGGATACGGCACCTGGGTCGGCCAGGCGGCGGTCGATCCCGACGTGGTCTGGGCGAAGCTGGCGGCCATGGCCGAGGGCGCGCGGCTCGCGAGCAAGCAGTTCTGGAAATAGGCCGGGCGCGGCCTGCTGCGCCGTACTGCTTACCGCGCAACGCAGGGTCGATGGCGTGTCGATTGACGGGGCCCTCCCCGTCGGCTTCAACGCTTCCTGAGGCCGGCCTGTCCGGGGCCGGCCCCCCGGGAACCGCAGTTGTGCAGGCAGGACGATGAAGATCACCGATGTCGACGCCATCTGGCTGCGCGTGCCCGCGCTCGATCAGCCCTGCGCGTGGGGCGAGGACGCGCTGATCGTCCGCGTCCATACCGACACCGGCCTGGTGGGGGTCGGCGAGACCGATACCGCGCCCTCGGTCGCCAAGGCGCTGATCGAGGCGCCGATGTCGCATTCGACCTGCCAGGGCCTGCGACAGATCCTGCTCGGCGAGAACCCGCTGGAAATCGACCGGCTGTGGAAGAAGATGTTCCGGCAAAGCGAGTATGTCGGCCGGCGCGGCGCAGGCATCCACGCGATCAGCGCGCTGGACATCGCGCTCTGGGACATCGCCGGGCAGCATTACGGCGTGCCGGTCCACACGCTGCTCGGCGGCAAGCACCGCGACCGCGTGCGCGCCTATGGCACCTTCTCGGCGCGTCCCACGGAGGACGCCAACCGCGAGGTCGTCGCCCGCCTGCTCGCCCAGGGCCTGCGCAGTGTCAAGCTCGGCGGCGGCAGCTTCGGCCACGACCCCGCGCACGACAGGAAGGTGCTGCGCGCGGTGCGGGCGGAAATCGGCGACGGCATCGGGCTGGCGATCGACCTTCTCGGCCGCTGGCGCAACCCCGCCCATGCCCTGGCGCAGTGCGAGGCCTTGCGCGAGTTCGACCTAGCCTGGGTCGAGGAGCCCCTGCCCTCGGACGACGCCCGCGGCCTCGCCCATCTGGCCCGGCATGCCGGGGTGCCGATCTCGGGCGGCGAGGGCCTCGCGACCCGCCACGAGTTCCGCAGCTTCCTCGCCGACACCGGCCCGGCCATCGTCCAGCCCGACATCACCCGCTGCGGCGGCATCAGCGAGATGCGCCACATCTACGAGCTCGCGCGGGAGCACGGCGCCGAGATGGTGCCGCACGGCTTCAGCACCGGCATCCTGCTGGCGGCCACCATGCATTTCCTGGCCGCCTGCCAGTTCGGCGAGCTGATCGAGTACTCGCAGAGCGACAGCCCGCTGTTCCGCAAGCTGGTGAAGAACCTGCTGCCGCTGGAAGACGGCCATGTCCGGGTGCCGGACGCCCCGGGCCTGGGGGTGGTGCTGGACGAGGCGGTAATCGACCGCTACCGGGTCCGCGCCTGAGGGGGATACCTCGGTAGCGGGGGAGGGATTTGAACCCCCGACCAAGGGATTATGATTCCCCTGCTCTACCCCTGAGCTACCCCGCCTTACCGAGGCGGCAGGAGTTAAGGCCCCGGGGGGGTTCTGTCAAGCAAACAGGGGGTATATCAGGCGGCCGCCCCGCGCGTCGCCAAGGCCCCGCCAGGAGCCTCCAGGATGGCTCCAGATCGGCGGATCCAGCCGCCGCCCATCACCCGGTCGCCCTGGTAGAAGACGCAGGCCTGCCCCGGCGCCACGGCCTCGGCGGGGCTGTCCAGCAGCACGCTGGCGCCGCCCCCGGGCGCGGCCTGGATCGTCGCCGGCAGGAGGGGCGCGGCCGAGCGCAGCTTGACCTCGGCGCGCAAGGGCGCATCCCCTGTCGGCGGCGGGACCAGCCAGTTGACCTCGCCGACCGCGACCTGCGCCTGGGCCAGGGCCGCGCGCGGGCCGACCACGACGCGCCGGCGCTCCGGCTCCAGGCGGACGACGTAGAGCGCCTCGCCCTGGTCCTGCGGCTTGGCGTCCAGGCCCCTCTGACCGATACCAAGCCCGCGGCGCTGGCCGACGGTGAAGTGGATGATGCCCTGGTGGCGCCCAAGCACCGTGCCGTCGACATGCACGATCTCGCCCGGCTCGGCCGCGCCGGGGCGCAGGCGCTCGATGACCTTGGCGTAGTTGCCATCGGGCACGAAGCAGATGTCCTGGCTGTCCGGCTTTTCCGCCAGGGCCAGGGCATAGCGCCGCGCCAGGTCGCGCGTCTCGGGCTTGGTCAGGTGGCCCAGCGGGAAGCGCAGGAAATCGAGCTGCGCCTGCGTCGTGGCGAACAGGAAGTAGCTCTGGTCGCGGCCCGGGTCGCGCCCGCGATGCAGCTCGGCCCCGCCCGGCCCCTCGACGCGGCGGACATAGTGCCCGGTCGCCAGCGCCTCGGCGCCCAGGTCGCGCGCGGTCGCCAAGAGGTCGCGGAACTTGACGGTCTGGTTGCAGCGGACGCAGGGCACCGGCGTCGCGCCCGCGAGATAGGTATCGGCGAAATCCTCCATCACGCTGTCGCGAAACCGGCTCTCGTAGTCGAGCACATAGTGCGGGATGCCGAGGCGCTGGGCCGCCTGGCGCGCGTCCTGGATGTCCTGGCCGGCGCAGCACGTCTTGCCGCGCGCCGCGCGCCCCCCACCAAACGACAGGGCCCCCTGGTCGTAGAGCTGCAGCGTCACGCCGACGACGTCATAGCCCTCCTCGGCGAGCAGCGCGGCCGTCACCGCGCTGTCCACGCCGCCGGACATGGCCACGACGACGCGGGTGTCGCCGGGCTTCTTGTCGATCCCGAGGCTGTTCATGACGGCGCGACTATAGGGCGAAAATCCGCCCGATCAACCC
>JAEULC010000041.1 GCA_016792605.1 Rhodospirillales bacterium | reverse complement strand
CCGAGCGCGGCGGCGAGCGAACCCACCAGCAGCGCCAACAGGCCCAGCGCCACGACCAGCTCGACCAGCGTCATGCCGGACTGGCGACGGGCGCGCGTCATCGCCGACGCTGCACCAGGCGCAGCCCCGTCAAGACGACCTCCTGCGGCTGCGCCTCTGCGCCCCAGGCGATCGTGACCGTGACCTCCAGCGGCAGCAGCGGCAGGCCGCCGTCAGTTCCGGCCGGCGGCGGCGCATAGGACGCGAGCGGCCGCACCGATACCCGCCACAAATAGCCCTCGCCGGCCTCGCCCAGGGTCTCGCCGATCTGCAGCGGCACACTGATGCCGAGCTCGGCCATGCGCGATTCGGCGAGCAGCACGGCGCGGGTGTAGCGGTCGGCATCGCCGACGCCGCGCAGCGAGGTGCCGAGGATCTGGAATCCCGCCGCCACCGTCGCCGCGACCAGGCCCAGCGCCACTAGCACTTCCAGGAGACCAAAGCCGGCCGCAGCTCGGCATGCGCGTCGACGGGCACGCTTGCCGCTCATTCGACCATCCCGACATGGCCGGTCAGCCAGTCAATGGCGATGGTCGTGCGGACGCCGCCGCGCTGCGCCAGCACCACCGCGCCGCCCGTCGAGCTGCCGTCGGGAAAGAAGTCGATGGCGCCGATGCGCTGGGTCAGGCGGCGCGAGGCCGGCACGTCGGAGGCGATGTCGAACCCGCGCGGGATCGGCGCGCGCACCTGGCCGGCGCCGTAGCTGGCCGAGACGCCGTCGACGATGAAGCGCACCTCGCGCGACTCGGCGATGGCGGTCGCGCGCGCCTCGCGCAGCGCCGCCAGCAGCTCGCGCGACGCGACCCGGTTCTCGCCGATGCCCATTGCCTTGTTGAGCGACGGCGCCACCAGCACGTAGGCGAGCGACAACAGGCCGAGCACCACCATCAGCTCGACCAGGGTGAAGCCGGCCGAGTGCATCGCCCCGCCGGCCGACCCGGGGCCGCTAGTTGTTGAAGACGTCGGCGTTCTCGCCATTGCCGCCTCGCGCACCGTCCGACCCCAGCGAATACAGGTCATAGGCCATGCCGCGCTTGCTCGGCACTTCATAGAAATAGGACTTGCCCCAGGGATCCTGCGGCACCTCGTTGCCCTTCACGTAGGGCCCGTTCCACCGCGCCGCGTTTGCCGGCCTGACGACCAGCGCCTTCAACCCCTCGTCCTGGGTCGGGTAGCGGCCGTTGTCGAGCCGGTAGAGGTCGAGCGCCTGGCTCAGGTTCTGGATCTGCACCTTGGCGACATCGGACTTCGCGCGGCCGAGATAGTCGATCGTGCGCGGCACGACGAGGCCGAACAGCAGCCCGAGAATCACCAGCACGACCAGCAGCTCCACCAAGGTGAAGCCGGCTTCCCTGTTGCGGCAGTCCGGGCGGCGCCGTTCCGACATCGTGAGAACCATGGCGGCTTTATACACCCGCTTGTTCACAGCGCCAGGGCGTTCAGGCCCGCGATCGCCGAGAGCAGCGACAGGACGATGCCGCCCACCACCACGCCGATCACCAGGATCAGGATTGGCTCGATCATGCTGGTCAGGCGCCGCACCGCGGTGTCGACCTCCTGGGCATAGATGTCGGCCAGGCGGTCCAGCATCTCGACCAGCCGGCCGCTCTCCTCGCCCACGCGCACGAGCTGGACCGCCAGGAGCGGCATCGCGCCACCCTCCTCCAGCGTGTCGCCGAGGCGCTCGCCCTGCTTGACCCGGTCGACCGCCGACGCGATGACGGCCCCGATCGCCCGGTTGGGCACGGCGTTCGCCACCAGGCCCAGCGCGTCCGGCAGGGCGACGCCATTAGCCAGCAGCGTGCCCAGCGCACGCGCGAAGCGCTCGACCGACACGCCGGCGATGACGTTGCCGACCAGCGGCAGGCGCAGCGCGCGCCGGTGCAGGAACAGGCCGCGCCTGGCGTCGGCGTAGCGCCAGCGCAGCGCGATCCAGAGGAAGGCCACGGTCGCCGGCAGGATCCAGCCGTAGTCGCGCAGGAAGATCGAGGCGCCGATGACAAGCCTTGTCGCCAGGGGCGGCGCCTGGGCCGACTGGCGGAACAGCGTTTCGAACTGCGGTACGACGACGGTCAGCAACAGGATCACCGACAGCGCGGCGGCGAAGGCCAGGATCGACGGATAGATCAGGGCCGTGCGCACCGAGCGCGCCAGGCGCTGGCCGCGTTCCTGGTAGGTCGCGACCTGGTCGAGCACGACGGGCAGCGCGCCGCCGGCCTCGCCCGCGCGCACTGCCATGCGCAGGAACTCGTCGAAGCGGTCGGGCAACTCCTCCATCGCCTCGGACAGCAGCGACCCGGAGCGCACCCGCGCCAGCAGCGCGTCGGCCGCGGCCGCGACGCGATCGTCGGCGGTGGCCTCGACCACGATGCGCAGCGCCCGGTCCATCGGCAGGCCGGCGGCCAGCAGCACCTGCAGCTCGCGCGTGAAGACAGGGACCAGGCGCGGCGGCAGGGCGTTCTTGCCGCCCTTTTTCTTCTTCGCCTTGGGCGGCGGTTCGGCGCGCGTGCCCGGCAGGGGCTCGCCCACATCGAGGTCGGGCGCGGCCGCGGCGAGCGCCGTCGCCGGCACGTCGAGCGCCGAGGCGCTCCAGTCGACGCGCTCCAACGGGTGGTCCCGGGCCGGGACAACCGGAGCCGCGTCCGGCATGGCGGGCTCGTCCGCCATCCAGCGCGCCGGCGCTTCTTGTTGCGTGCCCGGCTGGAACTCCGCCTCGGCCAGCAGCGCGGCGGTCGGCTCCGGCTCGCCGTCCGCGCGCCAGGAAGGCCAGCGAGCGACGGTCGCGTCCGCGACCGGCAACTCGGGAGACGCCGCCGGCATCTCCTCGCCGATGTCCCAGCGCAGGGGCCGCGGCGCTTCCGGCTCCGGCGCCTGATCGCTCAAGATCGGCTCGGGCGTGCTCGGCTCGGGCAAGATCGGCTCAGGCCCCGGCGCGACCCGCAGCCATGGTTCCAGCGCGGGTTCCGGCTCGTCCCCTGCCCGGTCCGCCTGCGCTTCCTGCGCGGGCAGGCCGGGCTCGACGGTCGGTTCGATCCGGTCGTCCGGGTCGCGCACCGGCGCGAACGCGCCGCCCAGGATCGGCTCCATGCTGCCCATGACATCCGCCGCGTCGAGCGACAGGCGCTCGATCAGCGGCTCCATCCGCACCGCCGGCTCCGACGCCGGTTCCGTCACCGGTTCCGACGCAGGCGGGAGCTCCGCCTCGGCGGGCGCGAGCGTGTTGAGCACCAGGGCGTCATGGTCGGGCGACTCGCCGGCGGGTTCTGACCGAACGACCGGCGAGGCCAAGTCGAAGCGCGGCTCGATCCGGCCATCCGGGCCGGGGAACGCCGCCGGCGCAACGGGCGGCGGTTCCTCGCCGGTGACCTCCTCCACCCGGACCGGCAAGTGCTTCAGCTCGCGCAGGCGTTCGATCGCGCCCGCGCGCGCCTGGGCCTCCAGCTCGCCCTCGACGATGCTGCCGGTCGGTGCGACCGCCTTGTAGCGGAACCGTGCCATGGCCATCGCTACTCGGCCTGGGTCACGCGCAGGACTTCTTCCAGCGTCGTCTGCCCCGCCTGCGCCTTGGCCAGCCCGTCCTCGCGCATCGTGCGCATGCCCTCGGCGCGGGCCGCCCGCTCGATCTCGACCACGTCGGCGCGCTCCAGCACCAGGCGGCGCACGCGCTCGCTGATCGGCAGCACCTCGGCGACCGAGGATCGGCCAAGATAGCCGCTGCCGCCGCACTTCTCGCAGCCCTTGGCACGGTAGAGCGTCGCGCGCTTTGCCGTGCGCGTCGCGGCGTTGATCCCGTCGGCGGTGATCCCGACCAGGCGCAGCGCGTCGGCCGACTCGGTGAAGGGCGCGCGGCAATGCGGGCACAGGCTGCGCACCAGCCGCTGGGCGACGATCGCGCGCAAGGCCGAGGTGAGCAGGTAGGGCTCCACGCCCATGTCTATGAGTCGCGTCACCGCGCCCGACGCGCTGTTGGTGTGCAGCGTCGAGAGCACGAGATGGCCGGTCAGCGCCGCCTGCACGGCGATGCGCGCCGTCTCCACGTCGCGGATCTCGCCGACCATGATCACGTCGGGATCGTGGCGGAGCACCGAGCGCAGGATGTTGGCGAAACCCAGGCCGATGCGCGGGTTGACCTGGATCTGGTTGACGCCGGGCAACTGGTACTCGACCGGGTCCTCGACCGTGACGATCTTGCGGTCGGGGCCGTTGAGGCGCTGCAGCGCGGCGTAAAGCGTCGTGGTCTTGCCGCTGCCCGTCGGGCCCGTCACCAGGAGGATGCCGTTGCCGTGGCCGAGCGCGTCGTTGAGCCGCTGCAGCGGGGTGTCGGCGAAGCCCAGCTTGCCGAGGTCGAGCGGCGCCTGGGCGCGATCCAGGATGCGCAGCACGACACTTTCGCCGTGGAGCGTCGGCACGATCGAGATGCGCAGGTCGATGTCGCGGCCCTCGACCGAGGTCTTGCAGCGCCCGTCCTGCGACAGGCGGCGCTCGACGATGTCGAGGCCGGCCATCACCTTGACGCGGCTGACGATCGCGGGATGCAGCTCGGGCGGCGGCGGCTCCATGGCGCGGAGCTGGCCATCGATGCGGAAACGCAGCCGCATCGAGCCCTCGAACGGCTCGATGTGGATGTCCGAGGCGCGGCGCGTCACCGCCTCGCCGATCATGCGGTTGACCAGCCTGATCACCGGCGCGCCGCTGGCGAGGTCCTTCAGCCGCTCGACGTCCTGGGTCTCGCCGGGCTTGCGCGCCGAGGCGGTCTGGGCCGCGGCCGACTGGCGCAGGCGCTCGGTCTCGGCAGCCCTGCCGTCGCCATAGAGGCGCTCGATCTGGCGCTCGAGTTCCGCTGGCACCGCGACGACGGGCCGGACCGCCTTGTCGACCAGCATCCGCATGGCCTCGAGCGCGTAGGCATCCAGCGGATCGGCCATGGCGACGCGGATCTCGGATCCGGTCTCGGCGATCGGCAGCACGCGCGACTGGCGCAGGAAATCGACCGCGACCCGGTCGCCGAGGATCGGCTTCGGCGGGAAGTCCTTGGTCGCCACGAGCGCCAGGCCGAGGCTCTCGGCCAGCGCCTGGGCCATGTCCTCCTCGCTGACCAGGCCGAGGCGCGGCAGGATGTGGTGGATCGGCTCGCCCGACACCGAGCGCAGATGTGCCGCGCGCTGCAAGGCACCGCGGTCGAGCTTGCCCCGGGACAGCAGGATTTCGGTCAGGTCGCGTACCGCCACGGCCAAAGCTCTACTCCGCCGCCCATCAGAACGCCATGGTTCGAAAATCCACGGGTCCATAGAGTACGACAAGCCACGTGCCCAAGGCGAGAAAGACGCCGAACGGCAGGCGTGCGGCGGGATCGAGTCGCTGGCCGCGACGAATCGCCGTCACGAGCGCCGCCGCGATTCCCGCGAGCGCCGAGATCATCACCACGCTGGCCAGTCCCTGCCAGCCGACCCAGGCACCCGCGGCGGCGAGCAGCTTGGCATCGCCCAGGCCGATCCCGTCCCGTCCGCGCAACCGCCGATAGAGCCAGCCAACACCCCAGATCGCCGCAAACCCGGCGACGGTGCCAACCGCCGCATCGACCAGGCCGACCGGCCAAACCGGCATCGCCCCGGCAGCCAGCAGCCCCGCCGGGATAAGCGGCAGGGTCAGGGTGTCAGGCAGGAGGTAGTGGCGATGGTCGATCGCAGCCAGCGCCAGGAGCGCCCAGCCGAGGGCGCAGGCGGCGATGGGTTGCCACCCCGGCAGGCCCGCGACGGCCGCCCAGGCAGCAACGGCGAGGGCGCCTGCCTCGATCAGCGGATAGGCAGGATCGATCGGCGCCCGGCAGGAATTGCAGTGCCCCCGGCGCAACACCCATCCGAAAAGCGGCAGCAGGTCGACCGGGCCGAGGGCCGTTCCACAGGCCGGGCAGCGCGACCGGCCCAGGGCCAAGGGCTCGCCGCGCGGCAGGCGGAAGGCCACGGTTGCGAGGAAACTGCCGACAAATGGCGCTGCTGCCAGCATCGGCCAGCCGGTCTTCAGCCCCGCGATCCAGCCCGCCATCGGTGATGGGTCCATGACAGCAAATGTCTCTAATACCATGCGCTTCGGGCTTTACCCGCCCCGGCCTGCACCCTCATAATGGCCGGAAATCGGCCTAGCCGGCAGGGGGAAGAGCCGTGAACGTGTCTCTTGGGTGGGATTGGCGCCGGGCGCTTGGCGCGCTAGCGACGGTGGCAGCGATTGCGTGGGGCCCGGGCGCGGCCTCAGCGCAGGACATCAAGCTGCCGCTCTACGCCGCCGACGGGCATGTCGGCGTCACCTCCTGCGCCGGCAGCACCTGCCATGGCGCGGTGGAGCCCTTCAAGGGCTCGAATGTGTTGCAGAACGAATTCGTCACCTGGCAACGCGAGGACAAGCACTCCCGCGCCTATGCCGTGCTGCTGAACGACCGTTCCAAGCGGATCGCCCGCAACCTGGGCCTGGAGAACGCCCACACCGCGAAGCTGTGCCTGGACTGCCACGCGGACAATGTGGGCGCGGACATGCGTGGCCGGCAGTTCCAGCTCTCCGACGGCGTGGGCTGCGAGGCCTGCCATGGCGGCTCGCGCCGCTGGCTCGGCACGCATGTCGCCGGGGCGACCCACGAGGAGAACATCAAGGCCGGCCTGTTCCCGACCGACGATCCGGTACTGCGCGCCAAGCTCTGCATCTCGTGCCATTTCGGCGTCGATTCGCAGACCAAGTTCGTCACCCACAAGATCATGGGTGCGGGCCATCCGCGCATGCCGTTCGAGCTCGACACCTTCACCACCATCCAGCCCGCCCACTACGTGATCGACGACGATTACCGCAAGCGCAAGAAGACGCCGTCGGGCGTGCAGGTATGGGCGATCGGCCAGGCGCTGCAGATGGCGGCGATGCTGGAGTCGGTGCTCGACGGCAGCCGCAACCGCCAGGGCGTTTTCCCGGAACTGGTCGTGTTCGACTGCCATGCCTGCCATCACCAGATGAGCCAGGAGATCGACTTGCGCTTCCAGGGCCGGCGTTCGGTCGCCCTGCCGCCGGGCTATCCACGGTTCAATGACGCCAACCTGGTCATGTTGCGGATCATCGCCAACCGCATCGACCCGGCGCTCGGCCAACGCCTGTCGCAGCGCACGACCGAGTTCCACAAGGCGGTCGCCGGCAGCTTCGACGCCTACCAGGGCAAGGCGCGCGAGCTTCTAGCCGTGGTCAACGAGATGAGTCGCCGCGCCGCCGCGCACGGATTCTCGGGTGACGACATGCGAGCGCTGCTGACCGGCCTGCTCGACGAGGGCAAGAACGGCGAGCTGTTCGACTACGCCGCGGCGGAGCAGGCGGTCATGGCGCTGGGCTCGATCATCAGCGCGATGAAGACGGCCGGCGCCATCGACAATGCCCGGCTCGAGCAGATGAACGCGGCGCTGGAACGCTGCTATGCCGCCACGGCGGACGACGAGCTCTACCGCCCGGCCGACTTCGCCGCGGCGATCGAAGGCTTCCGCTCGCTGATCCGCTAGCCGTCCGAGGTCCGCGGGGGCCAGGCAACCAACGACATGAACGGCGGGGCCCCGGCTCCGCCGTTTCCCGTTTAACGACAATTTTACCGAGAACTGGCTAGGGTCACCCCCTGGCCTGCAACCGGAGAAGACCGGGCAACGACCCCTGCAATTTCAGGGACTTGCGAACGAGGTGGGCCTCTCTGGATGCACGAGGGCCACGCATGGATCAGCAGCACAATCTCCCCAAACTGGCCACGGATGCCCATGACTTCGTCGCCGGCTTGGCGACTCGGATGGGATCGCTGGGGGTGGAAGTCGCGGACATCGCCGGCCATGTCGACACCGTCAACCGCGCACTGAGCGACCAGGCCCAGCAGGTCGAGCAGCTCAAGGCCGCCATCGGCGACCTGAACGCGGCCAACGACCGCATCGCGGCTGCCGGCACCGAGACCCATGCCCAGACGCGCGGCGCCACCGAAACCATCGCCCAGTCGCGCCAGGCGGCCGGATCGGCGGCCGACGGGGTGGACGGGCTCATCGCCTCCATCCTGCAGATGAGCGAAAGGCTGAACCGCCTGGACGACGCGCTGAACCGCGTCGGCAAGGTCGCCGGCGGCATCGAGACCATCGCGCGGCAGACCAACCTGCTGGCGCTGAACGCCACGATCGAGGCGGCTCGTGCCGGCGAGGCCGGGCGCGGCTTCGCCGTCGTCGCCGGCGAGGTGAAGTCGCTGGCCAACGAAACCCGCACGGCGACCCAGCAGATCGGGGACACGGCGAAGCTCCTGACCAGCGAGATCGACAGCCTGCGCCACGACCTGACGGCCACGTCCACCACGGCGGACCGGGTGCGCGACGGTACCAAGACCATCGCCCGGTCGATCGACGCGGTGCGTGACGTGTTCGCCGTGGTCGACCGCGCGGCGCAGTCGGTCGCCGACCAGGTGGCCGCGAACGCGCGCATCTACGGCGAGGTCGAGGGCCGCCTGGGGCATCTGGTCGACGGGGTCAAGAAATCCGCAACGGACCTCGGCGTCGCCGACAAGCGGGTCGGCGGCCTCCTGTCCTTGAGCGAGGAGCTGATCGAGCATATCGCCGCCTGCGGCATCGAGACCGACGACACGCGCTTCATCGCCGCCGTGACCGCCGCGGCGCGCGAGATCGCGCAGATATTCGAACTGTCGGTCGCCCGCGGCACGATCGCCGAGGCCGACCTGTTCGACGAGACCTACAAGCCGGTGCCGGGCAGCAATCCGCCCCAGGTCACGACCCGCTTCGTCCAGTTCACCGACCGCGTGCTGCCGCCGATCCAGGAACGGATGCTGGGCTTCGATCCGCGCGTGGCGTTCTGCGCCGCCGTCGACCGCAATGGCTACCTGCCGACGCACAACACCAAGTTCTCGCAAGCCCAGGGTCCGGACCCGGTATGGAACGCGGCCAACTGCCGCAACCGGCGGATCTTCAACGACCGCACCGGGCTCGCGGCCGGGCGCAACACCAAGCCGTTCCTGCTGCAGACCTATCGCCGCGACATGGGCGGCAGCTACGTGATGATGAAGGACCTCTCGGTGCCGATCCGCGTCGGCGGCCGCCACTGGGGCGGGCTGCGCCTGGGCTACAAGCCGGCGTAGGGTCGCGGTCTGCGCTGCGCCTCTCCGCTCGCGCCGCCTCGCCCGTCCCAATTCTCATCGTCATGGCCGGGCTTGTCCCGGCCATCCACGTCGGCAGGAGCCGACAGTAGCGCCGAGAAGAAAAAGATCCGCTTACACCGTCCGACGACCGCGAGCGCGACTATCGCCGCTGCCTCGACGTGGATGCCCGGGACAAGCCCAGGCATGACGGAAGAAGAGAGGCAGAGTACCGGCTGCTACTGCGCCGGCTTCTCGGCCGCCGCCGGCACCGTCGGGAACGGCAGGGCGGCGTTGGTGCCCGGCCGCGGCGGGCGCGGCGCCGGCAGGAAGTCCGGCTTCTGCACCGGGTCCTTGACCGTGTAGAGGTTGCCGGCCGCGTCCAGGTACATCTTGCGCATCTCCTTCATGGTGAAGGGACGCGAGCCGAGGCGACCGAAGCCGGCGACCTGGTGGCCCGTCTCGTCGACCGAGCGGTCGCGCTCGAGCGGCCTGGACAGCGACAGCGCGCGATGCTCGGTCTTGTTCCAGGCGATCAGCTCGGGCTTTGGCTCCGGCGCGAAGCCATAGAAGTTCGGCTGGCTGTCCGGCGAGGTGAGCTGGATCACCTTCAGGCCGTTCTTGCCGTCGGCGACATAGGCGAACAGCGAGGCGTTGGTCGTCGCGACCACCACGTCGTTCGCGTCGTTGATCTTCCCGCCAGCGTTGAACTGCATGTAGAGCTTCGGCTTCTCGGGATTCTCGACGTCTACGATCATCAGGCCGTCGGCACCCGCCGCGACATAGGCGTAGGTGCGCGAGACGAAGACCTGGCGCGCGTCCTTGATCGGGATGGCATTCGGCAGCACCCGCGGCTTGTCGGGATGGGTCACGTCGATCACTTCAAGCCCGCGGTCGGTGGCGGCGAACAGGTAGCGGAACTGGATCGCCGTCGCCCGCACGCCGGCCAACGGGATGCGCGCCTGCACCCGCGGCTTCAACGGCGTGTCCATGTCCAGGACCACGATCTCCTTGCCGGTGGGAATATAGAAGTTCGTGCCGGCCATGGTCAGGTGCCGCGCGCCCGTCAGGACGCCGCTCTCGTTCCAGGTCAGCGCCCGGTTGAAGAAGTTGTTGCTCGGGCCGGCGTCGTGCAGCGTGCCGACATCGGTCAGGATCAGCCCCTCTTCCGAGTCCGAGATGAACGCATAGCGGTAGATCTCGTGCATCGGCTGTTCCTGGTTCACCACCCGCATCAGGTCGCTCTTGTTGCGGTCCCAGTGAACCGGCTGCGTGGTCGCAAGCTGCACGCAGGTCGCGTTCTTGGTCGAGAATCCCGGCCTCTGGCCGAGCGGCGAGACCGGGGCGCTGATCACGCGGTGGGAGAAGCCCTTGTTCGCGATCGAGGCCGCGTCGTAGGCCCAGAAGCCCTTCTTGCCCTGGGCGGCATAGACATACTCGCCGCGCAGCGTCAGGCAGCGGATGTCGCCGTCGCCCGAGACGTAGCTGTCCTTCAGCTCGCGGCCACGCGCCTCGTGCTCCTTGAACCAGTCGGGATAGACGTACTTGTGCAGGTAGCTGCCGACGACGGCCTGCGGCTCTTCCCACTCGGTCACGCGCACCGCGTCGAAGCCGCCCTCGCCGCCGACCCAGGC
>JAEULC010000039.1 GCA_016792605.1 Rhodospirillales bacterium | reverse complement strand
CAGCGCGGTGCGGACGGTCGCCATGGGCAAGGCGGGCCGCTGGGACGTGCTGGGGCCGCTCCGGCGCCTGCGCCGCCTGATCGTACTGGAGAGGGCCGACGTGGTCTATGCCTTCCTGCCGATGCAGACGGTGCTGGCGGCGCTGCTGGCGCCGGGGCGGGTCGTCTTCGGCCTGCGCGCCGGCGGCATGGACCTGGCGCGCTACGACCGGCTCTCCGCGCTCTCCTACCGCGCCGAGGCGTACCTGTCGCGCCGCGCCGCCGCGATCATCGCCAATGCCCGGGCGGTCCGCGCACAGGTCGGGCTGCAGGGGATCGCAGCGGGCAGCATCGCCGTGATCGCGAACGGGATTGACACCGACGCGTTCCGGCCCGATCCCGTCGGGCGCGCCGCCCTGCGCGCGGCTTGGCGCATCCCGGAGGGCGCGCTGGCGATTGGCATGGTGGCGCGGATCGACCCGATGAAAGATCACGGCAACTTCCTGCGCGCCGCCGCCGCGTTCCTCGCCGTCCATCCGGCTGCGCGCTTCGTCTGCGTCGGCGACGGCGCCGCCGCCTACCGCCGCGCGCTCGTGCAGCAGGCCGATGCGCTGGAGCTGGGCGGCGCGGTGATCTGGGCCGGCGAGCGCCACGACCTGGCGGCGATCTACAGCGCGCTCGACATCGCCACTCTGTCTTCGGCCTTCGGCGAGGGCTTCTCCAACGTCCTTGGCGAGGCGATGGCCTGCGGCACGCCGGTCGTCGCCACCGATGTCGGCGATGCGGCCGCGATCGTTGGCGATGCTGGGCTGGTGGTGCGCGCCGGCGATCCCGGCGCCTTGGCCGAGGGGTGGCGCAGCGTCGCCGCGCGCGATCGTGCCGCGCTCTCCGCCGCCGCGCGGGCGCGGATCGTTACGCAGTTCTCGGTGGCGCGCATGGTCGAGCGCACCGAACGCGCGCTGGAGCTGGCGATCCGGGGCGAGTCGCCCGAGGCGATCGCGCGGGAGATCGACCGGTGCTGACCCGGGCGCATCTCGACGCGCTCCGGCGCTATGAGATCGACCGCGTGCTGGCGCTTGTGTCTGCGTCGCGCGGCGCGGTGCTGGAGATCGGCGCGGCTGGCGGCTTCCAGGCGGCGCTGCTGGCCGGGCATTTCGACCGGGTCGCGGCGATCGACCTGCCGCAATCGATTCCGGCCGGCGGAACGGCGTTCCCCGTGCAGCCCTATGACGGGCAGCGCCTGCCGTTTCCCGACCGCAGCTTCGATGTCGTGTTCTCCTCGAACGTGCTGGAGCACATTCCGCATGTAGAGGCGTTCCAAGCCGAGATCCGCCGCGTGCTGAAGCCGAGCGGGCGCGCGGTCCATGTGCTGCCCTCGGCGAGCTGGCGCCTGTGGACCACGCTGACGCACTACCTCGACCTGCCCGCGCGCGTGCTGGCGCGGCTCGGGGGACGGAACGAGCCGCCCAGCGGAGCGCTGGTGGCCGCGCCCGCTCCGGCGAAACCGGGCCTCGCCGCGCGCCTGGGCAATCTGCTGTTCGAGTACCGGCACGGCGAGCGCGGCACCACGCTTGGCGAGCTGTACCTGTTCTCGCGCCCGGCCTGGCGCGCGCTGTTCCGGCGCAACGGCTTCGTCGTAGAGCGGGCCGTGCCGCTGGGCCTCTTCTATACCGGGTATTCTCTGTGCGACTCGGCTCTGGGCATCCCGGCGCGCCGGACGCTGGCGTCGATCCTCGGCAGCGCGACGGTGCTCTACGTGCTGCGCGACGACAGCGCTGCCTAAGGAATGTGCCGGGACTGGTGGATCAGGCCGCGATTGGCGTGCAGCAGCAAGCCGAAGGCGTCGTAGGGCACGAGCTTCAGCGGCGAATGCGCGGCCAGCATCTCGCCGGGCTCGAACAGCCGCATCGCCTGGCCTTCGCTAAGGGTCAGTCCCGCGATCTCCTCGGCCGCGATCGGCACCTCGTAGAAATAGCGCCGCCGGAATCCGGCCTCGGGGTCGCCCAGGTCGAAGATCACCTGCGAGAAGTAGCTTATGTTGCGATTGCGCAGGCCCAGCTCCTCCTCCAGCTCGCGATGCATGGCCGCCAGCGGCGTTTCGTCGTCGTCGACCGCACCGCCGAACAGGCCCCAATGGCCCGGAAACCAGATGCCGGGGATGTCGTCGCGCAGCTGCATCAGGTAGCGCCCGTCGGGCGTGACGAGAAAGGCCGCCGAACCGGAGCCCGTGATCTTGTGCGGCGCCAGCGTTTCCCGCTCGCAATCCGCCAAAAAACCCCTGACGATGGCCCTCTCCCTGCATGGTTGGCGTGTCCGAGGCGCGGAAACGCAAGCTTGACAAAGCAGGGGCGATTATCAATGTTCGCGGCCGCTTTCAAAAGCCCGATCTCAGGGGCAGTCGAATTGGCAAGTGCTTCAGTTTGAACGCGAATTTTCGGCACCCTCGCGAATCGGCATCCCCGACCGCGCAAGGGGCGCGGCAAATCGGGCTCGGGCGGGGCGCGTGAACGGAGAACGGCAATCGTGAAATCGGCCCTGGTGATCGGCGGCGGCTTCGCCGGCTGTGCGGCGGCGCATCAACTGATGCTGATGGGCGGTTACGACGTTACGGTGGTGGAAGCCCTGCCGTTCCTCGGCGCCGGCGTGAAGACCCGGTTCTACGGCGGGCATCCCTTCACCTACGGGCCGCGGCACTTCCTGACGCCGATGCCGCACGTGTTCGAGTTCATCAACAAGTACGTGCCGATGCGGCGCTGCGCCGACCACCAGTTCCTGACCTATGTCGAGCGCGACCAGCAGTTCTACAACTACCCGATCCACAAGGACGACATCGAGATCATGCCCGATGGCGCCCAGGTCAAGGAAGAGCTGGGCGCGATCAACCTTGCCGAGATCCTGAAGCTCTCGAAGGGCGAGCTCGGCAAGCTGAAGCACGACGACCTCCTGAAGCTGAACGGCGCCAAGAACGCCAAGGACTTCGAGGAGTTCTGGCTCTACTGCATCGGCCGCACGCTCTACGACAAGTTCGTCAACGACTATTCGCGCAAGATGTGGATGATCGAGACGAACAAGCAGATCGACGACTTCCTGTGGTCGCCCAAAGGCGTCAGCTTGAAGGAAGGCCCGCGCACGGCCTGGGACACGGCGATTTCGGCCTACCCGATCGCGATCAACGGCTACGACGACTACTTCCGCATCGCCACCGAGGGCTGTAACGTCCTGCTCTCGACGATGATCGAGAAGTACGACATCCCGAAGAAGACCGTCGTCATCAAGGGCGAGAAGAAGAAGTTCGACATCATCGTCAACTCGATCTCGCCCGACATCCTGTTCGACAAGTGCCATGGCGAGCTGCCCTATGTCGGGCGCGAGCTCTACCCGATCGTGCTGCCGGTCGAGTTCGTCATGCCGAAGGACGTGTATTTCTGCTACTACGCCGGCAAGGAGCGCTTCACGCGCATCGTCGAGTACAAGAAGTTCACGCTGCACAAGGCGCCGACGACGCTGATCACGCTGGAGGTGCCGTCGCGCCAGAACAAGCTATATCCGATGCCGTTCGAGGCCGAGAAGGCCAAGGCGAAGAAGTACCACGACATGATGCCGGACGGCGTCTACTCGGTGGGCCGCGCCGGCACGTATCTCTACAACGTCGACATCGACAATACGATCGAGCACGCCATGGACATGGCGGCGAAGATCAAGTCCTGAAGACCGGACGGGGCGAAAGGGAATCCATGGCCAAGACCGCGAAGCCGAAAACCGCCGCGAAGAAGGCGCCCGCCGCCAAGCCCGCGCCGGCGAAGTCGGGTGAACCGCAGCCGAAGCTCCAGATGCCCGCGATGGGCCGCAAGATCGGCGAGCCCTGGGTCGACCTGCCGGACGGCAAGGCGCTGGCCAACTGGGGCCGCGACGAGGAGATCGCTTACAACCAGACCAACCGGCAGACCGAGAAGGCGCTGTTCTACCGCCGCACCTTCGACTTCCTGACCGACAACCGCGTCGCCGGCGACTACCACGAATACGGCTGCCACCGCTGCCGCACCTTCCGCATGGCGCTGACCGAGGCGCGGCTGCACAACCTGCAGACCATGAAGTTCTTCGCCTTCGACAGCTTCGAGGGCCTGCCCGAGCCGACCTCGACCACCAGCGTCGAGATCTGGAAGCGCGGTGCGCTGACGACCACCGAAGGCAACTTCATGAAAATGGTGCGCGAGCACGGCCACTACGCCGACCGCGTCACCACCATCAAGGGCTTCTACGACGAGTCGCTGACGCCGGCGCTCCGGCAGAAGTTCCTGGACACCGAGAACAAGGTCGCGCTGGTCAATGTCGACTGCGACCTCTACGAGTCGGCCGTGCCGGTGTTCAAGTTCCTGGACCCGCTGATGCAGGAAGGCACGGTGATCTACATCGACGACCTGTTCGCCGGCCACACGGGCTCGCCGAACAAGGGCGTCGCGCGCGCCTTCCTGGAGTACCAGAAGAAGACGCGCTGGCGCTTCGTGCGCCACCTGGACATCGGCTGGTGGGGCCGGTCCTATATCGTCTACCTTGAGAAGTCGGGACCGGACGGCGTCCTCTGAAGCATTCGGTCGGGAGCAGGCCATGAGCCACGTCGAGACATTCTTCCGCCAGGTCGGCGAGATCGCCCAGAAGATCGATCGTGCCAAGATCGACAAGCTGGCCCATGAGCTGCTGGCGGTGCGCGAGCGCGGCGGGCGCCTGTTCCTTCTCGGCGTCGGCGGCAGCGCGGGCAATTGCGGCCATGCCTGCAACGACTTCCGCAAGCTCTGCGGCATCGAGACCTATGCGCCGACCGACAATGTCTCGGAGCTGACCGCGCGCACCAACGACGAGGGCTTCGACACCATTTTCTCCGAGTGGCTGAAGGTCAGCCGACTCGGCGACAAGGACGCGATCCTGGTGTTCTCGGTCGGCGGCGGCGACGCCGAGCGCAAGGTCAGCGTCAACCTGATGAAGGCGATCGACGAGGCCAAGGCGAAGAAAGCCAAGGTGTTCGGCATCGTCGGCCGCGACAGCGGCTACACCGCCAAGACCGGCGACCTGGTGGTGGTGATCCCGCCGGTCGATCCCGGCCTCATCACGCCCCATTCCGAAGCGTTCCAGGCGGTGGTGTGGCATTGTCTGGTCTCGCACCCCGCGCTGCAGGTAATGAAGACCAAGTGGTAGCCCTGCGCGGCCCGGTCGCGATCGGGGGGGCTGCGATGAAGCGTGCCGCCTTCCTCGACCGCGACGGGGTCCTGAACCGCAGCCTGGTGGTCGACGGCAAGCCCAAGGCGCCGGCCTCGCTCGCCGAGTTCGAGCTGCTTCCCGGCGTCGTCGACGCGGTCGCGCGGCTCAAGGCCGCGGGACTCATCGTGATCGTCGCCACCAACCAGCCCGACGTAGCCCGTGGCGAGCATCGCCGGGCCGACGTGGAAGAAATACATAACTATCTGAAACAACAGGCGAAAATAGACGATATCTACGCCTGCTATTGCCTTGAAGGCCCGGACTGCGACTGCTATAAGCCGAAACCGGGGATGTTACGCAACGCAGCGCTGCGCTGGGATATCGATCTCGCGCGCAGCTTCATGGTTGGGGATCGCTGGCGCGATATCGGGGCAGGCAAGGCGGCCGGCTGTCGGACGTTTTTCGTCGACTACGGCTATCGCGAGCAGCGCCCGGACAACCCCGATTTCGTCGTCCAGGATTTGGCCGAGGCGGCGCGGATCATCGTCGAACTGGTCGCGGCGGATCGTGCCGGGACCTGAGCACAGGCTGTAGCAGGGGGTAGGGATGAGCCGGACCGAAACCTTGAAGGTGAAGATTTTCGCCGACGGAGCCGATCTCGACGGCATCGCCAAGCTCTACAAGAACCCGCTGATCAAGGGCTTCACCACCAACCCGACCCTGATGAATAAGGCAGGCATCAAGGACTACGAGGCGTTCGCCCGCGAGCTCTTGAAGGTCGTGCCCGACCGCCCGGTGTCGTTCGAGGTCTTCGCCGACGATTTCGGCGAGATGGAAGCCCAGGCGATGGTCATCGCGTCCTGGGGCAAGAACGTCAACGTCAAGATCCCGATCACCAACACCAAGGGCGCGTCCGCCGGGCCGCTGATCAAGCGCTTGAGCGCCGCCGGCGTGACCTGCAACGTGACCGCGATCATGACGCCGGAGCAGGTCCAGGTCGTCGCCGACGCGCTCGACCCCAAGACCCCGGCGATCGTCTCGGTGTTCGCCGGCCGCGTCGCCGATACCGGCGTCGACCCGGTGCCGCTGATGATCAGGTGCCGCGACATCCTGAAGCCGCGCCCAAGGGCCGAACTGCTGTGGGCCAGCCCGCGCGAACTGCTCAACATCTTCCAGGCCGACGAGATCGGCTGCCACATCATCACCGTCACCCACGACGTGCTGGCGAAGCTCGCCCTGGTCGGCAAGAACCTGGACGACTACAGCCTCGACACCGTCAAGATGTTCTACAAGGACGCCACCGCCGCCGGATTCTCGATCCGCACGCGCGCGGCGGCGGAATAGGCTTCGGAGGTAGATCCAGTCGTGAACCCGAACTTCAAGACCGTCCTGGTGACCGGCGGCGCCGGCTATGTCGGCAACGTGCTGACGCCCCGCCTGCTGAAGGAAGGCTACAAGGTCATCGTCTACGACACGCTGTACTTCGGCAAGGAGACCCTGCCGCTCAGCCATCCCAACCTGACCGTGATCCAGGGCGACATCCGCGACACCGCCAAGCTGGCCGAGGCGTTCAAGGGCGTCGACGCGGTCCTGAACCTGGCCTGCATCTCCAACGACGCCAGCTTCGAGCTCGACGAGAAGCTGTCGACCACGATCAACCTCGACGCCTTCGAGCCGATGGTGATCGCGGCCAAGAAGGCGGGCATCAAGCGCTTCGTCTACTGCTCGTCCAGCTCGGTCTACGGCGTGTCGGACGCGCCGGACGTCACCGAGGACCATCCGCTGGTGCCGCTGACGCTCTACAACAAGTACAAGGGCATGTGCGAGCCCTTGTTGTTCAAGCACAAGGCCGACAACTTCACCTGC
>JAEULC010000012.1 GCA_016792605.1 Rhodospirillales bacterium | reverse complement strand
GACACGATGTCCTTCGGCTCCACGCCCTTGGGCGCGAACCACAACGGCGTCTCCAGGCCCCAGCTATCGCCCATCACCGCGCCCTGCGCGACCATCGTGTCGTAGAGCGCCGTGGTCTGCTGCGGCCGGGCGGCCGGCAGCTCTTCGTTGGGGAATCGAATCGAAAACCTGCGAGCGTAGTTTTCGCGCACCTTGGCGTTGGTATAGGGCCGTGTGGCCCATTCGCCATAGCGCGCGACGTCCATCGCCCAGACGTCAAAGCCCGGGTCGCCGTTCACCATCCACTGCGACAGCGCGAGGCCGACGCCGCCGCCCTGGCTGAACCCGGCCATCACGGCGCAGGCGCACCAGTAGTTCTTCAGCCCCTGCACCGGGCCGACCAGCGGATTGCCGTCGGGCGAGAAGGTGAAGGGCCCGTTGATCACGCGCTTGATGCCGGCCTTGGCCATCGAGGGGAAGTGGCGGAAGCCGATCTCCAGCGACGGCGCGATGCGGTCGAGGTCGGGCGGCAGCAGCTCGGCGCCGAAATCCCAGGGCGTCTGCTTGGGCTGCCACGGCACGCAGGCTTTCTCATACGTGCCGAGCACCATGCCGTTGCGCTCCTGGCGCATGTAGATCTCGGCCTTGAAGTCGATCGCGTGGGGCAGCTCGTGGCCCTTGTCCTTGTTGAACTGGATCACCTCGGGCATGTCCTCGGTGACGAGGTACATGTGCTCCATGGCTAGCACCGGCAGCTCGATACCGACCATGCGGCCGACCTCACGCGCCCACAGGCCGCCGCAGTTCACGACATGCTCGGCCTGGATATCGCCCTTGCCGGTCTTGACCGTCCAGCCGCCGGCGCCGGTCGGCACCAGCGCCTCGACCCTGGTCTGCAGATAGACTTCGGCGCCCTGGATGCGTGCCGCCTTGGCGTAGGCGTGCGTCGTGCCGGCCGGATCGAGATTGCCGTCGGCCGCGTCGAGCATCGCGCCGACGAAGTACTTGTCCTCGAGCAGCGGGAAGAGCTTCTTCGCCTCCCCAGCGCTCATCAGCGCGGTCTCGAGGCCGAGGTAGCGCGCGCGGGCATGCGCCATCTTCAGCCATTCCATGCGCTCGTTGGTGTCGGCGAGCATCAACCCGCCCGAACGATGCAGGCCGCAGGACTGGCCGGAAATTTTCTCCAGCTCGTCGTAGAGCCCGATCGTGTAGCCCTGCAGCTTGGCGACGTTGGGATCGCCGTTCAGCGTGTGGAACCCGCCCGCCGCATGCCAGGTGGAGCCCGAGGTGAGCTGGTCGCGCTCGACCAGCACCACGTCCTTCCAGCCGGCCTTGGTCAGGTGGTAGAGGACGCTGCAGCCGACGACGCCGCCGCCGATGACGACGACCTGGGCATGGGTTTTCATCGAAGCTCCGGTTTCCCTGTCAGGTGAGCAGGCCGCGCTGGGCCAGGTTGCGCATCAAGGCGCCGGGGCCGAAGACCCAGGGCGGCGCCTTGTCGGACGTGGTGACGCGGTTGACCAGCGCACCCAGCGTGGGCGTGGCGATGGTGACGATGTCGCCGACCTTGTGGGTGAAGCCCGATCCCTTCTCGCCGCGATCCTTGGTCGGCGCGAACATCGTGCCGAGGAACAGCACGAAGCCGTCCGGGTACTGGTGCGCCTTGCCGATGGTGTGCGCGACGATGTCCAGCGGGTCGCGGCTGATCTTGGCCATCGAGCTCTTGCCGTCGAGCAGGAACTGGTCGTCGCCGCGCACGCTCAGGTGAACGTCGCAGCGTCGCACGTCGTCGAGCGAATAGGTCTCGTCGAACAGGCGGATGAACGGGCCGATCGCCGAGCTGGCGTTGTTGTCCTTGGCCTTGCCGAGCAGCAGGGCCGAGCGGCCCTCGAAGTCGCGCAGGTTGACGTCGTTGCCCAGCGTCGCGCCCTTCACCTCGCCCTGCGCGCTGACCGCCAGCACGATCTCGGGCTCGGGGTTGTTCCAGGACGACTCGGGATGCAGCCCGATCTCGGCGCCGGTGCCGACCGAGGCCATCGGCGGGCACTTGGTGAAGATCTCGGCATAGGGGCCGATGCCGACCTCGAGATAGGGCGACCACAGGTCGCGCGCGATCAAGGCCTGCTTCAGCTTCTCGGCGTCGGCCGTGCCGGGCTTCACCTTGCTGAGGTCGCTGCCGATCTCGCGCGTGAGTTCGCCGCGCAACGCCTCCTGGCGCGAGGGATCGCCCTTGGCCTTGGACTCGATCACGCGCTCCAGCATCGAGTCGGCGAAGGTGACGCCCGCCGCCTTCACCGCCTGCAGGTCGCAGGGGGCGAGGAAATAGGGCTTGTTCGCATCCTGCTGGTCCGGGTCGCTGTTCGCCAGCAGGTCCTTGATCTTGCCGATCTCGGCAGCGCCCTTGGTGCCGCGCGCCAGACCAAGGCTGTCCTTGGCGTTCAAGAGCTCGCTGACCGTCGGCACGATCCGCGTGATGTCCCACACGGCGTCGCCGCGCAGGGAGACGACCGCGGGGCCGGCCGGGTTGCCGGGCACCCAGGCGCGGCCGATGAGCGTGCCCTTCGTGCCGTCCGCGGGCAGGGTGGCGGCGACGTCCAGTCCTAGGCGCATGAGCGTTGTTCTCCCCCGAATTTCTTGCCGAAACGGCGGCCACTCTGGTGCGGCCCGGGACGCCTGTCCAGGGCGTCATTGAACCCCCCGCCGCTTGCCTCTATAACCCGGCGCGCGACGGAGAGTTATCTATGCGCGTCAACGGAAAACATTACCGCACCATCTGGCTGGCGGCCGACGGCAGAACGGTCGAGATCATCGACCAGACCCGGTTGCCGCACGAGTTCGTCACGATCCGGCTGGGCGCGCTGGCCGAGGCCGCCCACGCCATCAAGTCGATGCAGGTGCGCGGCGCGCCCTTGATCGGCGCGACGGCCGCCTATGGCGTGGCGCTGGCCATGGCGGCAGACCCGTCGGACGCGGCGCTCGACCGGGCGTACGACACGCTGCTGGAGACCCGGCCGACCGCGGTTAATCTGCGCTGGGCGCTGGACGAGATGCGCGCGCATCTGCGCAACCGGCCGCGTGGCGAGCGCGTCGCCGCCGCCTATGCCCGCGCCGCCGAGATTGCCGACGAGGACGTGGCGATCTGCGACGCCATCGGCACGCACGGCCTCAAGCTCTTCCGCGACATCCACGCAAAGAAGAAGCCGGGCGCGCGCTTCAACGTGCTGACGCATTGCAACGCCGGCTGGCTGGCGACCGTGGACTGGGGCACCGCCCTGTCGCCGATCTACAAGGCGCACGACGCGGGCATGGATATTCACGTGTGGGTCGACGAGACGCGCCCGCGCAACCAGGGCATGAGCCTGACGGCGTGGGAGCTCGGCCAGCACGGGGTCAAGCACACGGTCATCGCCGACAACACCGGCGGGCACCTGATGCAGCACGGCCTGGTCGATTGCTGCATCGTCGGCACCGACCGCACCACCGCGACCGGCGACGTCTGCAACAAGATCGGCACCTACCTGAAGGCGCTGGCGGCCAGGGACAACGGCGTGCCGTTCTTCGTGGCATTGCCCTCGCCGACCATCGACTGGACGGTCAGGGACGGGGTGAAGGAGATCCCGATCGAGCAGCGCTCGGGCGAGGAGCTGTCGCGCATGACGGGTCGCCTGCCGGACGGCAAGGTCGTCACCGTCGACATCGCGCCGGAAAAGAGCCCGATGGCGAACTACGCCTTCGACGTCACGCCGTCGCGCCTGGTGACGGCGCTGGTGACCGAGCGCGGCTCCTGTCCGGCCACCGCCGCCGGCATGGCGGCGCTGTTTCCCGACCGCGCGCCGAAGGGCTGAAGGAGAACGACGTGGAGAATCTCTGGTCGGACCGTGACGCGAAGGCGGCGGTCAAGCGCTGGGCGGCCGAGGGCGCCAACGAGGACCTGGCGCTGCGCGTCTACACGACCTGCCTCTTGGGCGGCGAGCCGCGGCTGGTGCAGCATGGCGGCGGCAACACCTCGGTCAAGACCAGGATCCGCGACCAGGTCGGCGACGACGTCGAGGTGCTGTGCGTCAAGGGCTCGGGCTGGGACATGGCGACGATCGAGCCGCCGGGCCTGCCGGCCGTGCGGCTCGAGCCGCTGCGCCGGCTGGTCAAGCTCGACAAGCTCAGCGACGAGGACATGGTCAATCTGCAGCGCGGCAATTTGATCGACGCGGCC